>JAQURL010000001.1 GCA_028715625.1 Candidatus Margulisiibacteriota bacterium
CTAAACTCCAAAAAAGAATTTGTCCTGCGCAAAATTACAATTGCCACTTTGAAGCGCAAAGGTTCATGCACAGGCTGCGGTGGAATTTCCGAGAGAACATGCTGTACCAACATGCGTTTGGCACAAGAAGAAAAACCCGTATCTAATGAAGAGGATTATCAGCTGTTTATAAATCTGGACAAGCGCAATGAAAACTGGACCCAAAAAACAGTCGACGAAAAAGGTGAGTGGATTTTTACCTGCAAATATTTGGGAAAAAATTCTCGCTGTTCCAATTATAAAGATCGCCCTGATGTGTGTCGTCGCTTTCCCGAATCCGTGCTTGACCTGGAAAAATTTCCGCATTGTTCATACCGGTTTGGTCCACGTTCAGGTGTTGTTATTCAATCTGAAATAGTACTGCAAGCGGTTCAGCAACTTTCAACAACAATTCCAGCACAAAAGTAAAAATTTAAAAGCAATTTCTTAACCATAAGTTTTTCTTGTGGTATATTTATTCTGATGACACCAGAATTAATCCTAAATGTCGGTTACTTTTTAAATTTCCTGGCTTTAGTAGTTAAAGACATACTCATCCTGCGTTTTATGATCATGACCTCGCAAGTACTTATGATTTACTATGCGCAGCACGCTCATAATAGCGTAGCAATTTTTTGGTATTCAGTCTTTATACTGATAAATATTATCTGGATTATTTTAATCGTTTTAGAAAGAATGCCTATTCAGCTGCATGGTGAACTATTGCACTTATATCAGGATTTCTTTTCCATATTAACCCCACAGGAATTCTTGAAATTTTGGAATTCCGGCGAAAAAATAATTTTTGGAAAAGGTTCCCTAATAATTAAAGAAAATGACACCAAAGACCAGATTATGCTTATAACTTCAGGAGAAGCTTCTGTCTGTAAGGACAAGAAAATAATAAACAATTTATCTCGCGGTAATTTTATTGGGGAAATGAGCTACTTAACACATGGGAAAGCAACTGCCGATGTGTTGGCCGACAGCCCTCTGACAGTAGCCGTCTGGTCCCGCAAACAGCTGGATGATTTGGCCGCATCAAAACCTGATTTATGGAACAAGATTCAATCTGTTATAGGTAAGGACCTTATAAAAAAAGTAATAGATACATCGGCTAAAGTTGGCGCTTGAATCCGTTCGGCTGTTGTAAAAAAACAGGTTCAATACTCAGGTTAATACTTTCACAGCTTAATAATATCTGACCATCATCAATACTGCACGTAAGCTTCATATTGCGTTCAGCCATGGCAGCCATTACTTGAGTGTCTTTATATGCTAACTGAATGACTGTTAAATTCTCCTTCGTGGGAAAATTTTTATGATTATGCCTCCACCACAGGTCTGTATGTGGGCCGTAAAGTACAAGAACAACCTGTTTAGCTTGGCCACAGGCTCTTAAAACAGCCCTTTCGTCAGGTTGTCCGACATCGATCCATAGCTCTACAGCGCCTGTCAAATCTTTAAGCCAAAGGTCCGGCTCTTCGTTTGCACCAATGCCTTTCCCAAATATCAGTCTTTCATTAGCGTAAAGAGCAAAGGCTAACAAGCGAACCATCAAGCGTTCATCGGTTTCAGAAGGATGTTTGGCCAGTGTAAGATTGTGTTGCTCATAATAATTTCTGCTCATGTCAGTTATAATAAGTTCAGCTTTATAGATAGTAGCTTTGAGCGCCATGAAGTAATAATAACATCTTGCTCAGTATTATTATAATCAAAATTTCTTTGGTAATTTGTTGAATGTATGTCTTCATCTATAGCTACGTCACGACAGTATGTAAAACCAATAACACTGCAAACTCAAAATAACTAAACGACACAGAGCCCCATTGGAAAACAATTAGTTATAAGTATAAATTGGTAGCCCCAACGGGAATCGAACCCGTATTACCAACGTGAGAGGCTGGTGTCCTAACCGTTAGACGATGGGGCCTTATCGGTTATGTTTCCGGTTCCGAAGTATTATAGCAGGAAGCTAATTTTGTAACAATTCCAAGAAAGTATCAGCAGATAAGGTTTACTTGTTGAACCTGCCTGTAACGTAACCCAGACCACTGCCAAGAATTATTGTCATAATACTAATTGGGATTAAACTTGAAGGTTCCTTTGCGCCAATTAGTACCGCACATGGCATAAGGATCAGAAAAGATACCAGCAAACCTTTTAGCACAGAGTTAATTTTAATATCAGTTACGGTTATTAAATACCCAGAAATTATCCATAAAGACAAAGCGGAAATATTAGCGTCCCAGCTTAATCTCTGCACAAGCATAGGTAGAACATCCAGAATTCCTGCTAGCAGTCCGAATAATAAACCTTTAACTATCCGCATAAATAAATTTTAACATATGGTCGATAATTATATCTATTCGGTTATAACTATTTTGGAAATATCCAGGTCCTTACACTTCACTATTTCCAGCTTAACTTTAAAAAGGCCGGCCGGCATTCCGATAACCTTTGCAGCTGCCTTGGAAAGGTCGATAATCCTCCCCTTCACAAAAGGCCCACGATCATTGATACGCACAAACACCACTTTCCCGAACGCTTTGCCTTTTTGCAGATTGGTAACTTTAACAATACTGCCGAACGGTAATTTTTTATGAGCCGCAGTTAATTGGTGCATGTCATAAAGTTCACCGTTTGTAGTCTCTTTATATTGGAATTCCTTACCGTAAGAGGAGGCTATTCCTGTCTGTGGCCCGTATTTTTCATCCCAATACAGGTTGCAGCTTGTTATAATTTCCACATTATCAGATGAATTTAATATTTTATAATTCAGAGAATATTTACCCTGCTTTATATCGCAGGAAATATTAAATATATCTTTAATTATATAGGAATGTTCTTTGCCACTCTCTGCCTTGGCCGCAAGAGCAAAACAAGAAAAGACTAAAAGTAAAAAACCGAATCTTAGCATTTTATCCCCAGAAACTAACGAGGACCATTATACCTCAAAAAGCTGCTTTAACAACCATTCCACATCTTCCCGGGTTATGTCCTTGGGATTAGCCCTGGTAGAGCCGGAATTTATTGTGTAATTGATGATTTGTTCTTTTTTAATTATTTCTTTCCCTTTAAAAAATTCAGGTATTTTAAAAAGTTGTTTTAAAACTTCTATTTTTTTTATCAGATCATCGCCTGCTATCCTGGAAAGGTCTTGATACTTTTTTTCTACAAACTTTTGATTTATTTTTAAAGCAGGGATCAGGCATAAAGCACAAACCAGCCCGTGAGCAGCTTGATAATAACTTCCCAGCGGATGAGCCATCCCATGCACCACACCAAGCCGGGAGTTGGTAAAAGCCAAGCCCGACAAATAGCTGCCCAGAAGCATATTCGAAAAGATTTCCGGGTTAGCAGTCTTCCCTTTTGTTACAACTTCATAGGCAGCTTCAATATTAGAAATCAGCAGGGTAAATGATTTCAAGGCCATAGTTTCTGTATACCAGTTAGCGTTCCTGGAAAAATATGATTCTATTGATTGTGTAATCGCGTCCAAGCCTGAATACGCCAATACAGTTGGACTAATTCCCGCTAATAGTTCAGGATCAAGGATAATCTTGTCCGCGATAAAAGATTCGTCAGCCAGGGAAAGCTTTTCTGAGGTCCTTTCGTTGATGATTACCGCGTTAATAGTGGCTTCAGCGCCGGAACCTGCTGTGGTAGGCACTGCGATAAAAGGAATACCCGTTCTTTCCAATATACCGCCGTTCTGATAATATTCCGGGTCCTGATTGGCATGATACAAGCCCGCCGCGGCTTTAGCCAGGTCCATTACAGCCCCGCCTCCTATTCCGGCTATCCAGCGTGCTTTCTTTTTTTTACTGAATTCTATGAGCTCACGAATGTCCCGTAAACGCGGCTCAAAGCCTTCATAAAGATTAAAATGCACTTGGGATTTGAGGATTTTTTTTAAATCTACACATTGCTTTTTTTTCATGAAGGAACGACCATGCACCACTACGCCGGTACCCATTAACTTGATAAAAACAGGCAGTTCCATAATTTTACCAGGGCCAAAATAGGTTGCTGAAGACGAAACCAGACGCTTGCCGATAATCATTCTACGGATTTATTATAGGGCATAACTATAGCGATAAACTCTATATCTTCCTTGCCTGTATTTTCTATGGAATGGCTTCCGCCGCTTACAGTAAGCAAAGCGTCTCCTGCTGAAAATTGTGACTTTTTTGTACCGTCATCACAAATGCCCTGGCCTTTAAGAATAATAAAAACCTCGTCTTCATTATCATGACGATGCAGACCGATACTTCCACCCACGGGAACTGTGATTTTCGCGCATAGCCGGCAATTTGCCTGTATTTCTTTCTGGGTAAAATAGTGTTCGAAAATAATAGCTCCTTTTCCTCCCCGCATATTTTCCCTTTTTTCAATGATCAGTTCATTTTTTTTCTTTAGCATAACCTTATTCTCCTTACTTTTATCCTCTATAAAAGCCAGAAATTCTTTGTTATTTTCATGTTGCGTTCTAATTTGATGTATTTGCGAATCAATGATCAGTTTTTTAAATTCTTTTTCCATATTAATATCCTAACCGTACCATACACTGGAATCAAGTTAATCTCAATTTCTGATTGCCATCTAAAAGCAACATATTAACTATCCCCCGGCAACTTTTACCACATTTTCCACCAGGGTTTTTTATGGCTCTTTTCAAAATCTTTTTCAGTATCATTCACATGGAAGTATGGATAGAGCAAATCTTCCATTGTAAATAATCCTGTTTGCTGATCTGGCAAGTTCTTTACGGCAAATAATATACCATTACCAAATGCTTCTCTGGAAATTGCCTCATGTTTCAACCGAACTGTTTGATAAGGGAAACCAAATAATATTTCATGTGTCCCAATAATTCCTCCGGCACGAATTGTCTTGATTGATTGCTCGTGTACATCAAGTTGTTTGGCTATCACTTTAGCGGTTCCGGATACTTCCGGTTTAGTCTTGAAGTGCTCTTCGATTATTTCAATGTCAGTATTCGGAGATATATTTTTCAATATCTTCGCTGCAATTATTAAAAAATTTACACCCAGTGTTATATTGGGTGAATGTATAACCCTGGTTTGTTTTGACAGTTTTTTTAAGTATGCCAATTTGTCATCAGGGTATTTTGAAATGGCACTAATGATACTGACTTTTCTTTTTTTTGCTTCTTCTCCATAATATTCAATACCTGTTTCAGATGAAAAATCAATAATTGCGTCTACAGGGTGTTTGTTTAACAATTCATTACAGGTAATGGTTGCGCTTGAATATATTAAACCTGGTTCATCAGATTCTTCTCCAAGAAACTCAGGAATAGAACGATGCTCCAGCTTATTTGAGCGCCTAATAACCCACTCCAAACAAGTATCTTTGCTTCTCAAAAGAATTGTTGCTACCGCTTTCCCTGTTTTACCAAAACCCATAAGTCCAACTTTCATATAGCGGGCTCCTTTCTTTTCAATTTACTATCATCTTGGCTTTAAAAGTAGCATTTTTAAACACGTATGTAAAGTTTAAAGACCAGTAGCATTTACAATCTGATTGACTATTTCCAGGCTTTTTTTTATAATTTAAATTAATTTATTAAAGGGTCCAGAGATTAATTTCGCTGGAGGATTTAGATGGCCGGGCCACCATCTGACTATGTCAGATGGTGGCTTTTTTATTTTAAAAATAAGGGAGGAATAAAATGACAGAACCGATTAAAGAAAATAAAGTTTTTACTCTCTTCAATTTTATTTTATTTATAATTGTTGTTATCGGTTGTTTGTTGATCTTTATTTTTTTAGGGAATAAATAACAGCTTCTAGCTGTTTATTTAATCGCCGAAAGGATGTACAGGACTCCCTCCTTTCCATCCTTTCGGCCTTATTAACTCCAGCTATCTAAACCTCAATTTCCAATTCCATCCCATCATAAGCCATTCTGATCTTGTCAGGCAACTCACCGGCTACTTTTTCATAATCCATCTGATGGGTCGTATGTATTAAAAATGTCTGATGCGGCTTGATTTTCTTTACAACTTCCAGCATTTCTTCAATATTTAAATGTGTTTCATGGGCTTTGTATCTTAAGGTATTAATTATCAAATATTTAATCTTACTGGCTTTTTCAATTGTCGACTCAGGTAGCGACTTAGCATCTGTTATATATACAACATTACCGAACTTATAGCCCAGAATCGGTAGTATCCCATGGAAAACTTCCAACGGTTCAAAAATAACATTCTTTATCATAAATCTTTCGTTATTATAAATCTCCAAAAGATCAATATTGGGAATACCCCCTCCTATCTGGGTCAACGGTTCAAACATATAATGATAGGTTCGCCGAAAATTCTCAGCCTCAGACTGTCTTATATAAACCTTGATTTTTTCATTATAGTTACAAAAAGACCTCAGGTCATCTACACCGGATATGTGATCATGATGTGTGTGGGTAACAAAAACCGCATCCAAATGCTTTATCCCGAATTTCAATGCTTGTTGTCTAAAATCCGAAGAACAATCAAACAGAACACTGATATCTTTATTGTGAAGCCAGGCAGATGTGCGCAGTCTGTTATTTTTGGGATCAGTGCTTCTGCAAACCTCACAATCACAACCTATTTCCGGAACACCACCGGAAGTACCTGTACCCAGAAAAGTCAAAGTAGCCTTCATTAACTCACCCCTTGCCCCTCTCTTATGAAGATAGGGGGATAAATCCTTATGAACTGCCCTTCTTTTTCAAGAGAAGGGGCCGGGGGATGAGTTCAGTCGCATCTCCCACAGTTTCATCTTCTTCTCTTTTAAATACTTCTCCAGTTCCATTACCAGATCCTGGGATATCGTCGGTTTAACAAAATTCATCATACCTATGGATACTGCGTCAGCTCCAACAATTAAAAACTTCAACACATCCTCCAAACAGCTTATCCCGCCCATGCCGATAATCGGAACGTCAAATTTCTGTGCTACATCATACACTGCTTTCAAGGCAATTGGCCTGATAGCCGGACCGGAAAGACCGGCGGAACCACGCTTGAAAAATAATGCCTTCTTTTCTACATCCACTTCCAAAGCAGGAACTGTATTTATCAAAGACAATATATCCGCTCCGGCGTTAACACAGGTTTCAGCCAGTTTCAAAATGTCCGGTACGCTGGCGGACAATTTAACAATCAATGGTTTCAGGTAAACATTCCTTATTTTTTCAACAAGCACCCTGACATCGGCCAAATTAAAGCAAAAAGCCAGTCCTCCGTTATCCACATTCGGACAGGAAATATTCACTTCCAGTGCGTTTACCCGTGATTGATTATTAAGCTGCCTGGCGCATTCCACGTTTTCCTCAATTGTATGACCGGCAATATTGGCAATCACTTTTACTTTTTTATATTTTTTTAATTTAGGCAGAGTAACGTTTATTAATGACTCCAGCCCTTTATTTTCCAAGCCGATGGAGTTCATCATGCCTGATGGGGTTTCAGCTATACGCGGCGGTAAATTTCCTGCTTTTGGCTTCAAAGTAATGCTTTTTAAAGTAATCGCGCCTAATTTGTCGATATTTAAAAAATCTTCAAATTCTTCACCATAACCGAACGTCCCCGAGGCAGTAATAATCGGGTTCTGCAGTTCCAGCTTACCCAACTTAACTTTCAAATTTGTCATATTTTTCTTTCACCTGAATTCAACATTAATCTTTAAACTTTCAACCTTACCTTTTCAGAGCAGCCATGCTTTGCGGGGCGACCGAGCCCTGAGCTCCGAGCTTCCCTTACCACAACTCTTCTCCCTTAAAAACCGGTCCGTCTGTACATACTTTTTTAAAGCCCTGTTTACTTTCTATGGCGCAACCTACACAGGCCCCAAAACCGCAGGCCATCCTTGCTTCCAGTGATGCTTCCACAAATACATTATACAACCTGGCCACCTCGGCAATCCTTTTCATCATTGGGATAGGGCCACAGGTCAGTATAGCGTTCACGCTATATTTTTTTATATAATCCTCTGTTTCCTCGCAAACAAAATGACCTTTGTTTTCATCGATATGCGTTTTTACTTTTGTCTGCCCCCAGGAAATTGCTTCCTTTTTTGTTCTTACTCCATGCAAAATTATCAGCTTATTTTTTTTCTTTAGTGTTTTGGCAGCCAGCATCAGTGGAGCGATCCCTATACCTCCGCCTACCAGCAGAATTGTTTTCTTCCCGAAATTACTGAATGTGTTACCCAGCGGACCAACCATTTCCAGCTTGTCTCCTTTTTTAAGATCTGTCATTTGTCCGGTCACGGCGCCTTTAACTTTATAAAGTATGCTTAGGTGGCCCGGGCCTGTGTCGTATACGGAAAAAGGCCTTTTTAACAGATGGTCGGTAAATTGTGTGCCGATAGAAATATTAATAAATTGACCCGGATTGATTTTTTTGGCAATGTGCGAAGAGCCAATTTTTATTAAATAAGTTTCCTCAGCAACCTTGGTATTGCTGATAACTGCGCTATGTTCAATTAGCTTTCCTGTTGGCATGTTAACATTTTGTTAGTCAAAGATATTACCGCGTTTAAAAATTGTTCGCTCAGGTGTGAAGTAAAAACGTGTTTCAGGGCCAGAAAACATTTGGAATTAATAAATAACAGACGGACTGGCCCCCGACCGAATTCCTCAAAAAATAAATCTTTTATTTCTCTGATTTCCAGAAATTGCTGTTTTTTTACTTTTTCGATAACTGTTCGCGGATATGATTTTATCATGTCTATATGCAAATGTTTTACCGGGATAAAAAACCCCTTATTTAAAACAAACATTATGCTTTTGGTTGATTTAAACAAATTAGAAAAATAAATAAGAATTTCTTCACTTACAGCTTCAATATCATTACATTGGGTTAACTTGTAAGTATAGTCCATAAAAGATTGATATTTGGTTAATTCCTGTCTGGTTTCATTATCTACATAGAGGTTATGGTAGCTTTTTGACCAATCATAAACAATCTTTAAAAAGTTGACCAGATCATCAGGTTTGGCATTAATAAATTGGCCTTTGCAGAGCATGAAAGCAATCATTTCATTGTTGTCATTAAAAACAGGGAAAAAGTAATTTATACCTAATTTTTCCCAAATCTGCTTTTCATCTTTAATTACACTATTAAAAGACTTGGGTAAAAAAACCGCATCACGGTAATATTCATTCACGACTTCAATATCCGCCATTAAATGATGTCCTTGCAGAAAATCAACGATCATACTATCAACAGAAAAACTTAAATTTTCCACTTCGTTATTTAAATATCCTTTATAGGTGGCGACGATGAAAGCGTTGTCCTTCCTTACAAACAGCAAATATTTGGAAATACTGAATTTTTTTAGGTAGGTATTTAAAAAAACGTCCTGATGATAAAGAATTTTCTTTTTATTCTCATAAAAGGAAGCGATTTCTCTGGTTTTTTTTCTGTCTGTTAAAAGTTTAAAGACCATTATTTTAATTTTATTGTTTTATGTTAGTCTTTACAAGTATTATTTGCGAGTCCCAAATAAATTCAGGCACAAGTTACAACCATGTTTGCAACTTTTTCGCGCCCTCGTATCCTTTCAGTTCCTGCCTCAAGAGTTCATCAATATGACTGATACCGATAACCGCGATGGGGGTACGAAAATATTTTCTAACCTCTTCTACCTCGTCCAGATTATCTTTGGGCACATAAACTTTCTTCAAATTTTGTCTTTCCGCAGCCAGCAGCTTTTCCTTCAAACCCCCTACAGGTAATATTTTACCGTGCAGAGAGATTTCTCCGGTCATGGCCACCTGGTTACTTATCGCGGTTTTCGTACAAGCCGAAGCCAGGGCCATAGCGATAGCCGCTCCGGCCGAAGGCCCGTCTTTAGTTATCGCATTCTCGGGGATGTGAATATGCAAATCAACATTTTCATAAAAATCTTTCTTTAGTCCCAAATCTTTGGAGATCAGCCGAATATAACTCATGGCGGTCTGTGAGGATTCCTGCATCACATCTCCCATTTTCCCGGTTAATTTAAGATTACCCTTGCCCGGAAAAACACTGACTTCTATGGGCATCACCGATCCGCCATGTTCTGTATAGGCCAGCCCCAATGCTACTCCGATTTCAGCTTCATTCGGGATCAAGCTGTATTTATATTTGGGGTGACCCAATAATTCCTGCAAATGTTCAGGTTTAATTTCATAATTATTTCGCTCTTGTAAAACCTTGATTACAATTTTTCTGGTAATTGCGGAAAGGCATCTTTCCAGTTCTCTGAGCCCGGCTTCTTTTGTGTAATAAGTAATTATGTATTCCAGCGCTTCCTCGGAAATATTTAGTTGATCGCCGGTTAGGCCATGTTGTTTCAAAACCTTGGGCCACAAATAATCTCGCCCGATTACCAGCTTCTCATTCAGACTGTATCCGGAAAGATAAATAAGTTCCATGCGGTCCAGAAGCGGCGTAGGAATATCATAAATATTATTGGCCGTAGCAATGAATAAACAATCGCTCAGGTCAAATGAAACTTCCAGATAATAGTCATAAAAATTTTTATTCTGCTCCTTATCCAGCACCTCCAACAAAACCGCTGTGGGATTGCTCTGGAAATTACGCGTCATTTTATCTATTTCATCCAGCAGGACCACAGGATTTTTTGACTGGGCGTTGCGTATTGCCTGTATAATCCTGCCCGGCATAGCGCCTACATATGTGCGCCTGTGCCCTCTTAACTCGGCTTCATCGTTCATTCCTCCGCAGGAAATTTTGATAAATTTTCTACCCATAACCTCGGAAATAGATTTCACGATACTGGTTTTACCTACTCCGCTCGGGCCAACCAGACAGAGGATGGAACCCTGAATATCCTGGGTCAGCTGATAAACAGCCAGAAATTCCTTAATACGTTCCTTAACTTTATCCAGCCCGTAATGCTTGGCGTCCAACAGCGTAGCAACCTCGGAAATAGCGAAATCTTTCTGATGAGTCTGTTGCCAGGGTATCTCAATTAACCATTCCAAATAAGTTTTAACAATTCCGGCTTCCGAAGATATATTGGAAATCTTGCTGAGCTTTCTTAATTCCCGTTGAGCTTTTTCTTTTATCTCCGCAGGCATTTCCGCGGCTTCTATCCGCTTTTGATATTCTACCAGTTCATCATAGTCAGAAGACTCACCCAATTCCTCCTGAATAGCTTTAATTTTTTCTTTTAAATAATATTCTTTTTGCGTCTTGCCGATATTTTCCTTGATAGTCGAGTGCAGTTTGTCTTCCACTTTCAGAATATCTATCTCTTTGATTAACAGGTCAAAAACTACGGTCAATCTTTCCTTAAGACCAGCAATAGACAAAATATTCTGTTTGTCATTTACTGAAAACATTAAAAAGTGCGAAAGAGCATAGATAAACGACAAAACATCATTCTTTTGTACTATTTCTTTAATGATATCCGAGGGCAGATTTTTATTAAGCGACAGATAGTTTTCCAACTGTTTATATACCCGTTGAATAAAATCAGTTATTTCAGCTTGTGAGGCGAAATCCTGAACGTCTTCCAGCACTTTGACATAACCTTCCAGATATGGTTGTTGTTCTTCGTCCCGCTCATAAAGCACACTTACGCGTTTTTCTCCGTTTACCAGTATTTTATATGTATTTGGGTCAACTTTGGTTGTGCTGACAATTTCCGCCAACACACCAATTTCATGGATTTCGTTTGTTTTAGGATCATCACTGTTAGTTTTCTGCAAACAGAACACTACTTTGCTCTGCTCAGCTTGCGCAAACTCCAGCGCCTTGATTGATTTTTCCCTGCCGATAAAAATAGGGATAATAATTCCCGGGAAAACTACAATATTTTTTAGAGGAATTATCGGATATTTAAGCTGCATCTTTAACGATCTGCTTGGCCAGTGGGAATTTTCCCAGGATCGTCTGCGTGCTAATAATTATATCTTTCTTCTTTTTTAATTGTGATGGTATCTCATACATAAAGTCCAGCATCAGCATTTCGGTAATCGAACGCAGTGCGCGAGCACCCATTTTCTTTTGTATAGCCAGTTTGGCAATAAGTTTCAGAGCTCCTTTTGTAAATTTCAGATTCACCTCATCAATTTCCATTAATTTCTGATATTGTTTGACCAGAGCATTCTTGGGCTCTGTCATAATCTGCACAAGCTGGTCCTCCGTAAGCTCCTTCAATTGAGTAACAATAGGCAACCTACCGACAAGTTCCGGAATAATTCCATATTTAATCAGGTCTTCAGATTCTATGCGGTCTTCAACTTCCACAAGATTTTTTTCCTCACTGATAAAGCCGATTAATTTTTTATTGTGCCGTTTGTCTACAATTTCTTCCAGTCCGTCAAAAGCTCCTCCACAAATAAACAGAATATTGGAGGTATCTACCTGTACAAACTCATCATGCGGATGTTTTCGGCCGGGATGAGTCGGCACATTTACTACCGTACCTTCCAAAATTTTCAACAAAGCCTGCTGCACACCTTCGCCCGAAACATCACGTGTAATCGAACGATTTTCACTTTTGCGTGATATCTTGTCTATCTCATCTATATAGACAATACCTTTTTCTGCTTTGGCCACGTCATCCCCGGCGATCTGCAACAACCTGAAAATCACGCTCTCCACATCTTCCCCAACATAACCTGCCTCTGTCAACGTTGTTGCGTCAGCAATAGTAAAAGGTACGTTCAGAAGCCTGGCCAATGTCTGAGCCAGCAATGTTTTACCGCTGCCTGTCGGTCCAACCAGCAAAATGTTGGATTTTTGTATCTCGATACTTTCAACAATTCCTTTACTTTTTTCATTGATAAGCCGCTTAAAGTGGTTATATACGGCAACAGAAATAACTTTCTTGGCTTTTTCCTGACCGATTATGTATTGATCCAGAAAAGACTTTATTTCCTTGGGCTTAACCAGATTTAAATTAAAATCGCTTCCGGCATGAGAATTCTGAACAATTTTATGACCTGTTTCCAGACATTTGTCACAGATATAAACTTTGTCCTTAAAGGTGTCGTATTCACTTTTAAAAATATACGGAACTTCTTTTTCTTCAACTCCGCAAAAAGAACATTTAATTTTTCCCTTGTCTGACATATGTTCTGATTATTTTTTAACTTCCTTCAACACCAGCACTTCATCAATGAGGCCATATTCCTTGGCTTCCTCAGCAGACAAGAAAAAGTCTCTGTCCGTATCCTTCTGAATTGTTTCCAGAGGTTTTCCGGTAGAATCCACCAGAATATCATTTAAATATTTTTTCATACGTAATATTTCCTTGGTCTGAATTTCAATATCGGTTGCCTGGCCCTGAGCTCCACCCAGCGGTTGATGGATCATTATTCTGGAACTTGGCAACGCGAAACGTTTCCCTTTAGTCCCTGATGCCAGAAGAACTGCACCCATACTGGCAGCCTGTCCGAAGCAAATAGTGGAAACCGGAGTTTTAATATAGCGCATAGTATCATAAATTGCCAAGCCGGCAGTGACCACACCACCAGGGCTGTTGATGTACATATAAATATCTTTTTCCGGGTTCTCTGCCTGCAGAAAAAGCAGCTGCGAAACCACAAGATTTGCGGTGTGATCGTCTATCTCGCCGCCCAGAAAGATAATTCTTTCCTTGAGCAAACGTGAATAAATATCATATGAACGTTCTCCTCTACCGGTTTGTTCGATTACCATAGGTACTAACATAATCAGTTCCTCCTTAAAAAATTATTTTCTTTTAACTTTAGCATTATTAATCAAATAATCAATAACTTTTCTATGTAATATAGTTTCGCGAATATTTTCTCTGAGTTGCTCCAGTTGTTTCCTGAGCTGCTCCTTCTTCTGCTCATCTTTTTCAGATTTAACATTTTCTTCTATTTCTTCTCTAATCTCTTCTTCAGTAGCGTCTACATTTTCTTCTTTAGCTATGAATTCCAAACCAAGCAAATATTTTACGTTTTTTTGCGCTTCGTCACGATAATCTTTTCTCAAGTCATCAAGGGATTTCTTGGTTATCTGCAAATAAGTTGATAAAGGCATGTTGTACTGACGCAAACCAAGTTCCATACGCCTAAGCATATAATCGGTTTCTTTTTTGATCATAACTTCAGGAATTTCACCCTCAACATTTTCGATGATCCAGTTGCCTACATCTTCTTTAAGCTTATTATCAGCCGCGACCTCTTTTCCTGCTCTAAGCTTCTCTTCGGTAGCTTTTCTGAAGTCATCAACTGTCATTTTGTCAGTTTTGCCGGCAACAAAATCATCAGTTAGCTCCGGCACTTTTTTAACTTTGATCTTTTCCAATTTCACCTTGAAATTGACAGCTTTACCGGCAATTTTCTCATCTACTTTGTCGTCCTGACCAAAGGATATTACAAACTCTTTGGAATCCCCGATCTGCATTCCCGTCAAGTTATCATCATATTCCTTAGAAATACTTCCGGTCCCTACTTTATATATATCGCTTTGCTTGGTCCATTTGTCATAAATTTCATCATCCACTTTAGCTTCTACATCCAGAGTTACAATATCATTGTCTTTGGCTGTACCTTCATGTACATCTTCATAAGTAGCGTATCCTTCCAGAAAACTTTTAATTTCATTTTCCACATCTTCTTTGTTAACTTTTACTGCTTCTTTCTCCAGTTTCAGGCCTTTATACTTGCTGAGTTTAATATCCGGCTTTACTTCCACTGCTATAGATACTTTTATCGGCTTGCTCTGTTCCAGTTGAATTACTTTTATATCAGACGGAAAATCAATAACATCAATTTTATGTTCGGCTATAATTTTAGGATAAATCTCATTGAGCATATCCATAAAAGCTTCATTGGCCAATCTTTCATAGCCATAATGTGTAATAAAAGTACCCTTCGGTGCTTTCCCTGGACGAAATCCGGGAATTTTTACCTTCTGCACCAGCTCTTTATATTTTTTGTCCACAAAGGGTTCCAGTTCTATATAATTTTCTTCTACGTCAAATGAAACCAGATTTCCCTGACGCTTCAAGTTCTCAACTTTCATTCACTTCTCCTCTTTTCTATATTGAAATGATCGGAATTAATTTCCTCTATAAGTTTAACATATCCTGGTTGGTTCTACAAAGCAGGAAAGGGACAAAATTTTGTCCCTTCCTTTAGTCCTGTATCAATAGAAAATTTTTACCTAGCTCAAAAACAACATTTCGGCATAGGTAGGAATTGGCCAATAGCCACTGCCTACTTTTGCTTCCATCTGGTCTGCAATCACACGAAGATTGTTCATGGCCGGGATAACTTTATCTTTATATTTCATTGCCTTTTTGTCAGCATGATCCAGAGCTTGTGCTTCTGTTATTGCTTTCTGCAACACATCGATTTTATCAAGTAATGTTTCCAGGTCATTGTTTAAATCCTTAACTTTTTCAGCCAGCTTTTTGTTTTTAAGCCCTGATTCTTCCAGATTTGCCACTAAAGTGCATTGTGCATTCAGGTATTCACTTACAGAAGGAACAATCTGTCTCGTAGCCATGTTAACCATGGTCAAAGCTTCAATATTCACTTGTTTCCAATATCCTTCCAGATAAACTTCATATCTGGATTCCAGCTCTTTTTTGCTTAAAACTTTAAACTTTTCAAATATTTTCATATTTTCAGGTTTAATATAAGCTTTGAGCGCTTCAGGAGTAGTTTTAACGTTTGGCAATCCTCTTTTTTCCGCTGTTTTCAACCATTCCTCAGCATAATTGTTGCCGTTAAAAATAATCCTTTTATGCTTCTTTATTAAACGAACCAGTATATCCTGAATTACTTTTTCCAGTTTTTTCTTGTCAGCTTTTTCCAGCTCACTAGCAATTTCATCCAGTGTTGTAGCCACTATTGTATTTAATACAACATTAGAACCGGATATTGAAGCTGAGGATCCTACCATACGGAACTCAAATTTGTTTCCGGTAAAAGCAAAAGGAGAAGTCCTGTTACGATCTGTGTTATCCATTGGTAATACCGGCAAAGTTTTTACATTAATATTCAATGTCTCATTTACTTTTGCTGCCTTGAAAACTCCTTTTTCAATACCTTCCAGGATTTCTGTAAGTTGATCTCCCAGAAATGCGGAGATGATTGCCGGTGGTGCTTCATTAGCGCCAAGGCGATGATCGTTGGCAGCGCTGGCCGTTGATGTTCTGAGCAAATCAGCATAGCGGTCAACTGCCGCAAGTGTTGCCATTAAAAATACCAAAAATTGTAAATTAGCGTGTGGTGTTTTCCCGGGCTCTAACAGGTTCTGTCCATCATTGGAAGCCAGAGACCAGTTGTTATGTTTCCCGGAGCCATTAATCCCGGCAAATGGTTTTTCATGTAACAGACAAACCAGATCATGCCTGATTGCGACATTCTTCAACACATCCATAACCAGCTGATTGTGGTCAGTTGCGATATTGGTAGATTCAAAAACGACTGCGATTTCATATTGCGCAGGTGCTACTTCATTGTGTTTGGTTTTGGCGGAAACGCCCAGTTTCCAGAGTTCTTCATCCACTTCATGCATATAAGCAGCAATTCTTTCACGAATACTGCCGAAATATTGATCTTCCAACTCCTGTCCTTTTGGTGACGGTGCGCCGAACAAAGTTCTACCGCAGGTTATCAGGTCAAGTCTTTCTTCATAAAAATTTCTGTCGATTAAAAAATATTCCTGCTCCGGCCCTACTGTAGATGTAACTCTTGTGGCTTTATTGTTACCGAATATCTTTAATACCCTTATAGCCTGGTCAGAAATTGCGTTCATGGACCTGAGAAGCGGAGTCTTCTTGTCCAGTGCTTCACCTGTATAGGAATAAAAAGCAGTGGGAATTGTTAAGGTTGTTCCTTCGCTATCATCCTTTAAAAATGCCGGAGATGTACAATCCCAGGCTGTATAACCTCTGGCTTCAAATGTAGCTCGTATGCCGCCGGATGGAAAGGAAGAAGCGTCCGGTTCACCTTTTACAAGCTCTTTACCACTAAATTCATATATCGCTTTGCCCCACCCCAGCGGTTTCAGAAAAGAATCATGCTTTTCTGCGGTAAGCCCTGTTAATGGCTGGAACCAATGGGTATAATGAGTGGCTCCTTTTTCCATTGCCCAGTCTTTCATGGCATTTGCTACAATGTCAGCTATGGAAGGGTCTATTTCTTTACCTTCCTCAATAGTTTCTCTTAGTTTCTGATATACATTTTTTGGCAATCTGTCCTGCATTACCGCATCATTAAAAACATTTGTTCCGTAAAGATTTAAAGGATTATTAATATGGCTCATTGTGACCTCCTTGGTTATAATTGATTAATTAGTATAAAAAAATCATTTGCTATTGTCAACCTATTTTTTTCAATATATCGCAAATATAAACATTTTTTACCAGCTATTTTTAGCGTTTTTGCAATTTCTTCAAGATAATTACTTGAAAAAAAGCAAAAATTTAAAAAATTTGCTTGATAATTATTTAATTTTAATAGTTTTTTCTATTAATTTATAAAATGACGAATATTGACTGAGTATAAATTGTGGCTGTTAAAATAAATATATTTTTCTTTTACTGGACCACTAAGTGCTATATAATAAAATACCAATGGGAAAATTGGCGTCTATTACCGATATCCTACAGCTGCTGAATGACCATTTTGCCGAACACCTTGTTTCGGTCATAAAGCATCAAAGTCGGTTGCTGCTGGATAAAAATCAAACGGAATCCTTGCTGATAATTACAACCGACTCCAATAAGTTTCTAAATTTTATAGAGCTGATAAATAATAACAAATCATTGCGGCAATATTTTCTAATCTGTCCTCCTTTACTACTCTCCGAAGCTGAAATTCAGCATTCCTGCGACGTTTTCCCGGTAGAGTTTAATGAAATCTGTGAAGCCGCGGAAACGCTTTATGGCAAACCATTAAATAAGATTATAAATATTCAGAATATAAACCTGCGACTGCAGGTTGAATCTAATCTAAGACGCAATATAATTCTTTTACGCCGCGAATTTTTTGTTCGCGGGCAAAACCTTTTGCCTTTATTATATGAGTCTTTGACTGGATTTGTATTGAACCTCAAGTATATGCTGAGATTAAAAAATGTCCAGATAACCGGTCATGATAAAAAGCAAATCATTAGCAAAGCAGCTGGTTTATTCCCTATTGATGTTCAACCCTTTTTTCTTGTTGTCAGAAAATTTGAAGAGAAAAAACCTTATAAAATTAAAAATAAGGAACTTTTGACTTTATTTGATTCATACTTAAAACAACTTATGATAATAACTAATGAAGTGGATACAATGATTGTATCCTAAGCTTATGCGAAAAAATATCCTGGTTTTGTTTTTTTTACTTTTCTGTTCTCTGGCCAACACTTATTTTGTTTTTGATGAAGCCCGCATTCTGTCTGCTCAGGAACAGAGCGCTGTTGAGTCTGTAATCGGACAATGGACCCAGCAGACAAAGCATCAAATGGCTGTAGTGACAGTCAAAAGCCTGAACGGTCAAAGTGTCGAGGAATACGCCGTAAAAAAGTTTTCCCAGTTAGGTATCGGGCAAAAAGGTAAAAATGACGGTTTGTTGTTTGTAGTGGCACCCAACGACAGAAAAATGCGTATAGAAGTAGGTTATGGCCTTGAAGGGTTTCTTCCGGATGGGCTGGTTGGCGAAATCCGGGACAAGTATATAATCCCTTTCTTTAAAATAAATCAATTCGGCTTGGGCATTCTTAACGGTACCAAAGCGTTAATTATCTACGAGGCTCAGCGGGAAGGCATTGCCTTGCCTGATTTGGATACGAACCAACTGGCCGAGCCAGCAATACAAAACATACAACTATCCAAAGGACAAATGATTGCCGGGATTTTTTTCTTTGCTATATTCCTGCTTGTTTTTATTGCGATAGTGAGAGCTTTGGGCTGGGATGTGGTCTGGCCTTTTTTACTTATGATGCTCTTTAGCTCCGGCGGAGGTCGTTCGAATCGTAATGGAGGCTTCGGTGGAGGCTTCGGTGGCTTCGGTGGAGGCATGAGCGGAGGCGGAGGCGCCAGCGGAGGCTGGTAATAACAAAATGCTTGTCCTTTCAGCCAAGGCTCTATACAATATATTTTGAAATTTATAGATAAGGAGTTTTCTATGAAAAAAAATAATTGGCTTCTGGTTTTGGGAATTATTCTGGCTGTTGTTGTGGTTGGTATTCTTTCCTATATTAATGTCTATAATTCTCTGGTACGCATGGATGAAAGTATCAACACCCAATGGTCACAGGTGGAAAATCAAATGCAACGCAGATATGACCTGATACCCAATCTGATTAGTACTGTAAAAGGCTACGCAACTCATGAAAAAGAAATTTTTGAAAACATAGCCGCATCCAGGGCCAAACTGGCAGGTGCCAAAACTATAAATGATAAAGTTAATGCTTCTAACGGCATGGAAAACGCCATAAGCAGATTGCTGGTTGTGGTTGAACAGTATCCAAATTTAAAAGCCAATGAAAGCTTCACCCGGCTCATGGACGAACTGGCTGGCGCCGAGAACCGTCTGGCAGTTGAACGCATGCGCTACAACGAGCTGGTTAAAGATTTAAATATTAAAATACGCAACTTCCCTGTTTCCCTTTTTGCCAAACAGATGGGATTCGAAAAAAAGGATCTGTTCAAGGTTCAGGAAAAGGCCAAGGAAGTTCCGAAAGTAGAATTTAATAAATAAATTTTTCAAGTCCATTTTCGGATAATATGATTTAACTAATATGAGTTGTGAAAACCAAAATAAAAATACAACCCGCTGCAATTGTACATATCCCGGCTGCAGCCGGCATGGCATTTGCTGTGAATGTCTGGCCTATCATCGGCGCAACAGCGAGCTGCCGGCCTGCTGTTTCTCTGAAAAAGCAGAAGCTACTTTTGACAGGTCCATAGAATTCTTTATCCAACAAAACTCATCTTAGTCATATACCTTAACCATTTTGGTTTAGGTATACTCGACGCAAAATGGAATTGCGGTTAGGCACTGAGTGAGTGCGACGAGACAGTACTGCTAGTACGGCGAGCTGCAGTCGATCGAAAGTAACAACACCGCAAACCATTTTGCTAAGAGTATCTGATATGCTAAAATGTGCTCGTTATGACAGATAAAGCTACTATCAAACATTTAGCCGGGCTTTCCCGACTTCAATTTTCCGAAGAAGAACTGGAACGTTACTCCAGAGACATGGAAAATATTTTTAATTATGCCAATCTTCTAAAAAAAATCGACACTTCCAAGATAAACCCGTCAGCTCATGCCATACCCTTACAAAATGTGTTCAAAGCCGATGAAATAAAACCCTATCAAAATATAGAAAAAATCCTGAAAAACGCCCCGCAGGTAGAAGATCACTCTTTTGTGGTGCCCAGGATTCTTGGTGATTAACCATGTTACAATTAAGCGCAATTGAAATATTTAAAAAAATAAAAAACAAAGAAGTAAGCTCTAGTGAAGTTACAACGGAATTCTTGTCTCAGAGCCGAAATACCAATAAAAAACTGAACTCTTATTTAACCTTTACCGAAGACTTGGCCTTAAAAACAGCGCAAATCGTAGATAAAAAAATTAAGGCCGGGGAACCCTTGCGTCCTTTGGAAGGTGTCCCCATAGCAATTAAGGACAATCTTTGCCTGGAAGGATTTCCCGCAACCTGTTCCTCCAAAATATTGGAAAATTTTGTCCCTTCTTATAACGCAACGGTTATTGAAAAAATTCTGGCCAATAATATGCCCATTATCGGAAAAACCAATATGGATGAATTTGCCATGGGATCTTCCACAGAAACGTCTTATTTCGGTGTTACCAAGAATCCTTGGGATACCGCCTGCGTTCCTGGTGGTTCATCTGGAGGGTCAGCGGTTTCAATAGCCAGCAATCAATCACCGTTAGCCCTTGGCTCAGATACAGGGGGCTCTATTCGCCAACCAGCCAGCCTCTGTGGTATAGTAGGCCTTAAGCCCACTTATGGCAGGGTGTCCAGATATGGTCTGATTGCTTTTGCATCTTCTCTGGACCAAATCGGTACTTTCTCTAAAACAGTGGAAGACACGGCGCACCTGCTCAATATTATCTGCGGTTATGATAAAAAAGATTCCACTTCCCAAAATCTTAATGATGAGGACTTTGCTTTGAGTCTGAATGATTCCCTGAAAGGCATCAAAATAGGTATCCCGGAGGAATTATTTAATGAAAACCTGAATGCCGATATAAAAAATTTCTATAAACCGATAATAGATAAATTATCAGAAGAGGGAGTGATTTTCGAGTTTTTGAAAATACCTTCCTTTGAATACGCTCTGGCCACCTATTATATTATTGCGCCCGCGGAAGCCAGTTCCAATCTGGCCCGCTATGACGGGGTACGGTTCGGTTACAGGGACTCTTCGGCCGGGACCATGACAGAAATGATGGAACTCAGTCGTAGTCAGGGGTTCGGAGCGGAAGTGAAACGTCGAATTCTGATCGGTACTTATGTGTTAAGCAGCGGTTATTATGACGCTTACTACAAAAAAGCGCAGCAAATCCGCACCTTGATAAAGGATGACTTTCATAAAGCTTTTACCAAATATGACCTTATACTTTCACCGACCACACCTACCCCGGCTTTTAAAATCGGCGAAAAAACCGCCAACCCGCTTGATATGTACTTATCGGATATTATGACCATTCCGGTCAATCTGGCAGGCCTTCCGGGGATTTCCATCCCTTGCGGTTTGTATAATAAGTTACCAATGGGACTGCAACTAATCGGCAAAGAATTTGCCGAAAGCAAGCTACTCAACGTGGCGCATCAGTTCGAACAAATTCTGGATTTTAAAAGGAACTTAAAAATATGAAATGGGAAGCGGTAATCGGCCTGGAAATTCATGCTCAGTTACTAACCGAGTCCAAACTGTTTTGTAACTGTTCTACAAAATTCGGCAGTCAGCCTAATTCTCAAGTTTGTCCGGTCTGCACCGGAATGCCAGGAGTCTTACCCGTACTTAATAAAAAAGTTGTTGAATTCGCTATTAAACTTGGTCTGGCCACAAATTGCCAGATTACACCCGTTAACGAGTTTGCCAGAAAAAACTATTTCTATCCGGATTTGCCCAAGGGTTATCAGATTTCTCAGTTTGATAAACCCATATGTATTCAAGGGCATATTGATGTAGAGGTAGACAATAAAAAAACCCGGATCGGCATCACCCGTATCCACATGGAAGAAGACGCTGGCAAGCTTGTGCATCAAGGCAGCGATAATATCAAGGGCGCCACTCATAGTCTGGTAGATTTAAACCGTTCTTCCGTTCCCTTACTGGAAATTGTCAGTGAACCGGATATCCGGTCCGCTGTAGAAGCCCGCCTGTATGCTGAAAAAGTTAAGCAAATCTTGCAGTACTTGGAAATCTGTGACGGTAATATGGAAGAAGGTTCGCTCAGATGCGATGCCAATATTTCTATTCGTCCAGTCGGCCAAACCATACTGGGGACTAAAACCGAAGTAAAAAACCTGAATTCTTTTAAGTCCATTGAAAAAGCCATTAACCTGGAGATTGAACGGCAAATCGAAGTATTGGAAGACGGCGGCAAAATAATTCAGGAAACCAGACATTATAACGAAGCCACCAACAGCACCAAATCATTACGTTCCAAAGAAGAAGCACATGATTACCGCTATTTTCCGGATCCCGACCTTGTCCCTGTTGCCATTGATGACAAGTGGATAGAATCGATTAAAAAAGAGTTACCCGAACTGCCGGAGCAAAGAAAACTAAAATTTATCAATAATTATCAAATAAATGATTATGACGCTTCCATCATGACCGTGGAAAAATATACCGCTGATTTTTTCGAAGCAGTCATTAAATTACTCAACAAACCGAAAGATATAGCGAACTGGATAATGGGAGATATTACCGCCTATCTGAATAACAAACAACTTCTGCTTAAACAAACCCAATTAAAACCTCAAGCACTGGCCAGGATCATCGAGTTAATAAATAACAATACTATCAGCGGAAAAATAGCTAAAGAAATTTTGCCTGCAATAATGGAAACCGGGAAAGATCCCGAAATAATTATTAAAGAAAAAGGTTTAGTTCAGCTTTCCGATGAAACAGAATTAAAAAAAATAATCAACTCGGTTATAAATGAAAACGCGGCCGCCGTCGCCGATATCAAGGCCGGCAAAATGCAAACTTTCGGCTTTCTTGTAGGACAAACCATGAAAAAAACCAGTGGCAAAGCCAATCCTCAGTTGGTGAATAAAATCCTGAATGATATTCTGGGAATTTCCTGATGGTTCTATTGTAACTATTGCAAAATGTCATTTCGACCTGCTCCCTGAGGTTCTCGAAGGGAGAAAAGCGGAGTGGAGAAATCTCCGGTCCAATAAAGACGGCATTTTCAGATTCCTCCACTAAGGTCGGAATGACGAAAATGCCATTTGGTACAGTTTTCCTTATTTGTTATTTGCCAGCAAATTCAAGCCTTCTAACAGTAATGTAGGATTTACTATCTTTATTGTTTCTATTTTTTCCGTAAACTTAAGCGAATTACCCCCGGTTGCAACTACCAGAAGATTTCCGCCAAGCTGATCCTGAACTTTTAAAATCATCTGCTGCAAAGAAATGACAACCATGTGATAGATGCCGGAATTTATAGCAGCTTCCGTCTTTTTTTGCAAAATATCCTGCTGCGGATTTATTTCATTTAGTAAGGGCAGCTGAGCGGTTTTTTTATTTATAGCTGCAAGCATCATATCCAGTCCAGGACAAATAATCCCTCCGACAAACGAGTTATTCTTGCTACAGGTAAAAGTAATGGCTGTTCCGAAATCTATTACACAAAGTGACTTCTCCTTGTATAACTTACCGGCTGCAAACAGATTTATAGCCCTGTCTATGCCTATATTTTCTGTCATTCCTGCTATCTTCAGTTGTTCATGGTTTACAAATTCTGCATTTTTATACTTCTTTTTTAATATCTTGCTTATTTCAGGTACTACAGAAGAAACAATTATTTTTTTTGACGGTTCCAGTTGAAATCTTTTTATACTTCGCGACCTCACACTTTTAATCTTCAAGAGATTATTATTCAGGAAATACCCTGTCTTTAAGCCAGAATTACCGATATCTACGGTACATGTGTCATAATAAGGTTTATTCAGAGAAAGTTTTGCTTGAGCCATTCTTTAAAAAAATAATGAGTAATTTTATACTCCTCATCTTCCTTGTGCACAAAATTTTTCTTAATTAACGCTTGAATGGAAGTCTGGACCGAAGGGACCGAGACCAGTCCGTTCCGATAAATAAATTCACCTTTAAAAATTTGCTGCCCTCCCTGTCTGGCAATGGCGATTATCAAGTTCTTCTGATGGGTCGATAAAGAATCAAAAAAATTATAAAAAATATCATCATAGCCATTAACTATTTCACGAATAGAATTGGAAATATCCAGCAGGCTTATTCTTTTGAAAATTTTGCCCTTATTTATCAATTTACGTAAGATCCTGTTAATAAAGGATATCTCCCCCTCTGTCATACTGATTAATTTATCAATAATATTTGTTGTTGCTTTTATGTTATTGTCTTTCAATATGCTATCAATAGAAAAATAAATAACATTCGCTGGCACTTTTTGCAGTAACATATTCTCATCAATAAGCAGCTTTTCATAATTTTTCCTGGGTATAAGATTATCCAGTTCCTTTGGATGAGAGCTGATAAAAATATAAAACACACCCGGTTTCAAGTTTTTCAAGATAACTTCAGTTAAATTGACAGATTTTAACTCATTCACTGCATGATATTCATCAAGAATAATTACCATCTTTTCTTTTGTGTCCTGCTGGATTTTATAAGGGACATCAATCACTTCGGTTAAATATTGCTGAATATCTTTATTAGTAATGTTGTAATCTATCCTGATATCCACACCATGAATAGGGTTCATGTTGATCTTTGGACGAATATTGGGCAGATATTTATTGCTGTCTTCAAAAATATTTTTTAGCTTAAAAGACATGGTCTTTAATATCTGTTTGCTGTAGAGCTCGAGAAACGCCTGTTCAGAAAAACCGTTTTGACAATTAAAGTATACAGGATTATATTTTTTGGTAATTAGTTCTTCAATAAGATGCGTGGCTAATGCTGTCTTCCCTCTGTAGTATGGTCCAGTTAAAATTAAATTGTGTCCTCTATCAAGAATTCTTAGAATAACTTCGGTTTCAGGTTGTCTGCCAATAATAGGATATATACTCATAGTTTATTTGTGCATTATGCTATTTAACATAAAATACTGGATATTTTGTGTATTGTCAAGGAATAGGGGAACTACTTCTTAAGCTTGCCCTTCAGACGTTCTGATAGAGAACGAAGTTTAATTCTTGGAGATTCTTTTATAGGCTTACTCATTCCTTTGACTAATTCAGATACAGTATATTGCGCTACTTCTTTCTCATGAGCTTCTGTCCAGTCGGTGTTCTCTTCGAAGAATTGTAATTCTTTACCCACATCAAAAAAACTTTTTTTCATTTTTCCGCCGTTACTGAAATAAAACTCCAGGATATGGACACTTCTCTCAAACTCTTTTGAACTCTCGTCCATTTCACAGAACGACATCAGCCGATTATAATAGGTCATCTTTTCATTTTTATCCACGTCAATATTTTTTATTAAACGGATTAGCACGGCTATTACTAATTCTTCTCTTTCCGCATCATTCAGATTTTTAAAAGTTTTTTCTTTTAAATATTTATTATAAATATCAAACAAATGGTAATCGGGGTCAATTAAAGAATCCTCATACTCAATCAAAAAAAGAGAAATTAAGCCCTTTTCAATTTCAGTATACTCATTTTTACTCAGAAATAATTCCGCCGTCTCCCTGATATTCTCCTCTTCCCCGTTCGTACTGAATTTTTCCATTAATTTCCAGAATTTTAAAATACTGTTTATTTCCGCTCTTTCCTTGAGAATTCCAAGATTCGTTTCATTAAAGGTTAGAACTCCATAATCCCAACCTGACTTCGTTACTTTTTTACCATAAAATTTCTCAAACTGCCTGCGGTCCATTCGTCCTTTATCCAGCAGTCTATGCAACTGCTCGTTATTGGCCATAGCGCTGGCATCAATATTTAAAAGTTTCTTCAGAACTTCCCTGGTTTCAGGTTTAATCTCGCCTAAAACAATATCGGTCTTTTCTCCGACTACAATACCGAATTCTTCTTTCAAAAGTTCAGGGTCCATTTTGCCCTTCTGCATTAAAAGTTTGATAATATTTTTAAATGGAGCTTCTTTGGTCAGGTAAAGATGTCGCATGTTCAAAATAAATTTTGCCATGGATTCTTCATCTTTCAACTGTTTGAATTCGTCCAGAATATGATCGACATATTCATCCAGCTTTTTCTCCTTTATATCTTTTTCCTGAATAATAATTTGTTGTTCATTACTAACATCTACAGTAAGCCTTGCCCTCTCCTGAACTATTGTTTCCTGTACAATCTTTTTTGACTTAACCTGATTTAAAAGATCAACCAGCTGATTGATTAATTTAGCCTTTACATTCAATTCCCTGGTAATGCCCTGATCCAGGCTGGAAACGGAAGAGGCCTGCGCCATCTCTTCGCTGTTATCTATAGTCTTGTTAATTATTTTCATTAAATTCTTCAAATCATTGTTGTTTAATTTTTTAGGATCAAGTTGCAGCAATTTTTTAATGTCGGCCTGGCTCAGATCCTCCTTGTTGCCACCATTAATTTCTTCCAGAAGATTATCCAGATCAATTTCTTTCTCGATCTTTTGAATAATTTTTTCACCGTTTTTCAGGTTTGTTATTTGCTCTTTCATGCTCTTCAGGTCTAGCACCGGTTCTTTTTTTATCAGGTCTTTCAATTGAGTTGTTTCTTTTTCCAGACTGCCTATCTCTTTGTCGATTTCCTGTTCCATCTCATCAAATTCTTTGGAAGAAATCTCCTTTACTTCCCGTTCCACCACCAGCTTGGTTTTCAATGAATTTATCTCATTCTTTATACTGGAAAGTTCTTCCATTAATACGCGCTTTACAGCTGAAAATTTATTCTCGCCGGAGAGTTGTTTTTCCAAGTCCAACTGTCTGGTTTTTAATGAATTTATCTTGTCGGTAATCGCCTCTATTTCCTGTTGAATCTCCTGCTTTATCTTTTGTATGCGGTCATCGCCAAAATTTTCTTCCTTAGTTTCTGCCGTCTGGCCCTTAATTGTTTTGTCATTATTAGATGTCCTGCTTAAATATTTATTTGTAAAAGATTTCAGGGTTTCATTAAATCGCTCCATTTTAGCTGAATCACGGATATTGTCATCGTCTGTGTTGATGGTTTCGGCATTTTCATTCAGCAATTCCCGGATCTCGTCATCGTCAACCGGGACATTGGTTTCGACCCTCTTTTCCAGTTCCGCTAATTTGTTCAACGCTGTTTTGCTTTGTGGAGGAAGCAGTTCTTTTAATTGGCCCAACAAATTTTTTATATTTCTGGATTTATCCTGTTGCTTTATCTGGCTTATTTCCTGCTTCAGCAAATCAATATTGTCTTTAATAGAGGGTTTTTTGTTATTCTTTAATATATCCTTCAGAAATTCTTCGTCTACGGGCAGGTCTTGCTCCTGCGATATATCTTTAATCTGCTTGTTTTCATTTTTGGTTTCTTCCTTGGACACTGTTGTTGAAGTTTGTACTGTATTATTACTTTTGCTATCCTGTTTTACATTTTTATAGGAATTTTTTTCATCCAGCTTGTTCAGTTGACGGTTAAGGTCGGAAAGTTTATTTTCCAGTTTGTTGATTTGTTTGTCCAAGGTCTCCAACTGGTTTTGCAGACCTTCGTTGTCCTGATAAGTCTTTAAAATATTCTCCTGTTTGTTTTTCAATGACATTAATAAATCTTTTAGTTGCTGGTAACGGTTCTCAATATTGCTTTTTAAAGCGGCATCCTTGTCATTGGTTACTTTTGAGGTGTCTGTCTTTTCCTGTTTCATGAGTTTTTTAGGGTCAAACGTTTTTTCATTTTTATTGAGTTTCAGATAATTGCTGATGATCTCGGTTGTTATATCCTCAACAGGTATTTTTAGTGTCTTGGCTATTTCGTTTAAAACTTTGTAAGCTTCACTGAATTTTTGTTTTACGCCTGCGTCTTCCAGTTTCGTTTGTTTGTATTTCTGCTGAATTTCTTCCAGACGATGTGATTCCAGGATTTTCTGAATTAACTCTGCTTCTGTGTTTTTTAATGTAGGAAGTATCTGTTTAAGCTGCTCAGGATTTAATTTCTCAAAATCAGTTTTAACCGTTTTGGATATCTGTTCCAGAAGTTTAACTTCCCGCTGGTTCTCCTGATCTGTCTTTTTTATTTGCTCAGTTTGCTCAAGCTTCTGTTCCTGAAGTTTATCCTTGGTCCTGTCCAGTTGGAGCTTTTTCTCTTCTTCTTTTTTCTTTAAGGCTTCTAAAAACGCGTCTTCCTCAGCCTTCTTGGCCTGATTGGCATACCCGCTGGATATTTGATTAAGTTGTAAGTCAGACACTTTTTACCACCGTATAAATTATGCCCCGGAATAATTTTTTCTAAACAGTATTTTATCTGGATGAGTATAAGTGTTGAGGTATGTTTACACCAAATTAGTGCCTGACATTTATGGAATGACTGCTTAAATAGTCTTTAATATCTTTTACCTTGAGGTTTCCATAATGTAATAATGAAGCCAGCAAGGCAGCATCGGCTACTTCTAAAATATCTTTAATGTGCTCTATTGTACCTGCTCCTCCGGAAGCTATAATCGGGATAGTTGTATGTTTTTTTATAACACTTGTTAATGCGGTATCGTATCCGTTTTTTGTTCCATCAGCGTCCATGCTGGTTAAAAGTATTTCCCCTGCGCCCAGTTTTTCCGCTTTTTGTGCCCATTTAACCGCGTCAATTCCGGTGGCAGTACGTCCCCCTTGAATATATATTTCAAATTGGGATTCCTCGTCGCACAAACAATCCTGCGTTAATTTATTTACAGGAATACTTGCCGCTGCTCCTTTTTTGCTTTGAATACGTTTAGCGTCCACAGCCAGGACCACGCACTGAACGCCAAATTTCTCCGCTCCTCTGGATAACAGTTCCGGATTTTCGATAGCGGCTGTATTTATCGATATTTTTTCCGCTCCGGCCAGCAGGATTTCCCTCATATCTTCAACTGTCTTTATGCCACCACCCACTGTAAAAGGAATAAATACCTGGTTTGCAACTCTTTCCACCAGATCAAGCACAATGTTTCTTCTGTCAGAGGATGCTGTGATATCCAGAAAAACAAGCTCGTCTGCATTCTGGTCATCATAAAGTTTGGCCAACTCAACCGGATCTCCGGCGTCAATCAAATTGACAAAATTTACGCCTTTCACCACGCGTCCGTTTTTAATGTCCAGACAAGGAATAATTCTTTTGGCGATCATCTTATCTCACAGCGTTCCACAAAGGGCTTAAAAAACTGGCAAATTTGTTTGGCCCTTTCCATAGTAAAAGGTCGCTCCCCATTTAAATTCGTTAAAGTATTTTTGGGATTGAACTGTTGCAGAAAATATTTTTTTGCGCCTTTGACCATATTTGCTATTTCCTTCAAATCATCCTCTGTAAAAAACGGAGGATAAAGCGTAGACCGGAATTCATAGTCTATTTTATCCTGCTTCTTTAGAAATTCAATGGTCTTTTTAACTTGTTCCAGGAGTTTTGGGTCTTCCTTTCCTTGAATAAATACCTGATTGTACTTTTTGTAAGAAGTTTTAATATCCAGAGCTACATATTGGATCAGGTCCTGATCAATTAATTCTTTAATTACAGATAAATTTGTTCCGTTTGAATCTATTTTTACCGCTAAATTCAAAGTTCTTATTTTTTTTATTATTTCTGTCAGGTTAGGGTTTAAGGTAGGTTCTCCCCCGGAAATACACACTGCCTCATAAATATTGATCTTTTTTTTTATATAATCCAGGACTTCTTCTTCGCTGATTTCCGGTAATTTTGCCGCATTAATAACTAAATCCGGGTTGTGGCAGTATGAACAACGGAAATTACATCCGCCATAAAAAAAGACAGAAGCTATTTTTCCCTCAACATCAATAAAGCTGGTCTTCTGCCAGCCCTTCATGCAATAAGCAGTTCAATCTGTGAGGGAGTATGAGCTACATTAACCACTTCACCGCTATCATTTAAAAACAATACGGTAGGTGTGCCTGTAACATTATTCTTTATAGCTTCTTCAAAACCCTCTTTGGTATTGGCGTTAATTTCTTCACCGTTAATTTGTACCTGTTTAAGATAGTTTTTTACAGGAGGACAACCCGGACAATTATCGGAATAAAAGAGTTTATACTTTTTTATAACTCCCCTGTCATTTACTACAATATTAAAATCATTTCCTGTTTCCGGCTTTTCAACTTCAGTAATACTATTAGTAATTTTTTGATTTTCAGCTATCTTTTCTTTAATATTAAATTCTACTCTTTCACCATATTCGGAACGTTTCCCATTATTCCAATTCTGTACAGGCCTGTAATATCCTACTATGCGACTATACACTTCTGTCGGTGTTCCTTTAACATCATTCAACTGACTCTTTAAAGTTTCAATTTCTTTTTCAATTTCTTTTATATTTCTCATTTTCAACACCCCTTCTTTTATTTTAACATGCCTCTTCTTTGTTTATATGCAATTCTTTTTCCAGCTTTTCCAGATTCTGGATAATCTCTTCTTTTTTAGTATCTCTGCATATAGGACAATCAAAGTGCTCGCCGTTTAAATACCCGTGTTTCGGACATATAGAAAATGTCGGAGTAATAGTAAAGTAGGGCACATGATAATTGTAGGCTATTTTTCTAACCAATTGTTTGCAGACTTCTACATCATGAATTCTTTCACCTAAAAACCCGTGGAAAACTGTCCCGCCGGTATACCTTCTCTGTAGCTGGTCCTGATGGTCCAGAGCAGAAAAAATATCATCGGAAAACCCTACCGGCAATTGAGTAGAGTTTGTGTAATAGGGGTCATCTTTGCCGGCCACTATAATATCAGGATATCTGTCCTTATCAATCTTGGCTAAACGGTATGATGTAGATTCTGCCGGTGTTGCTTCCAGATTATATAAATCTCCTGTTTCCACCTGAAGATTAATAAGTGTATTACGCATAAAATCCAACACCTCCATGGCCAACTCAACACCTTCGGGTGTGGTGATATCTTTGCCTAAAAAATTAAGCAAAGCTTCATTCATCCCATTTATTCCGATTGTAGAAAAATGGTTTTTAAAACTTTTTAAATATCTTTTTGTATATGGGTATAAACCAACATCCATTAACCGGTTAATAACTTGTCTTTTTATAACAAGTGACTCGCTTGCCAGATTCATAAGATGTTCAAGCTTGGCAAAAAATTCTTCTTTAGTTTTAGTCAAATAACCTATTCTGGATAAGTTTATGGTTACCACTCCTATTGAGCCTGTCAGTTCATCAGCCCCGAACAGTCCTCCGCCTCTGTTCCTGAGCTCTCTTTTATCCAGCTGCAACCTGCAGCACATAGATCTCACATCCTGTGGGTCAAGATTGCTGTTGATAAAATTCTGAAAATAAGGCGTTCCGTATTTGGCTGTCATTTCAAATAATAATTTGGCATTAGGAGAATCCCAATCAAAATCTCTGGTTATATTATAGGTAGGGATCGGATAGGGAAATCCTCTACCGTTGGCATCGCCTTCCATCATGATTTCAATAAAAGCTTTATTTATAATATCCATTTCTTTCTGGCAATCGCCATATGTAAAATTCAGTTGCTTGCCACCTATAATTACTGCTCTCTCTTTAAGATCCTGCGGTACAACCCAATCCAGCGTAATGTTGGTAAATGGTGCCTGGCTTCCCCATCTTGAAGGTGTATTAATACTAAACACAAAACTTTGTATCTGTTGTTTGACACTTTCAAAATCCAGATTATCTATCCTTACAAATGGAGCCAGATAGGTATCAAAACTGGAAAAAGCCTGTGCTCCGGCCCATTCATTTTGCATGGTCCCGAGAAAGTTAACCATCTGCGATATAAGTGTGCTTAAATGTTTAGCCGGTTTGGAATTTATTTTGTTAGGTACCCCTCCAAAACCTTCTTCTATCAGCTGTCTGAGAGACCAGCCTGCACAATAGCCAGAAAACATTGATAAATCATGAATATGGTAATCGCCGTTGCGGTGCGCGTCGGCTATTTCTTTGGGATAAATATTATTTAGCCAGTAATTCGCGGTTATTGATCCTGAATTATGCAATATGAGCCCGCCTAATGAATAATTCACATTGCTGTTTTCATTTACTCTCCAGTCCGATTGGTTCAAATAGCCATCCATTGTTTTATTAATATCCAGGATGAGCTTTTCTTTTTCTCTTAACCTTTGACGTTGTTCGCGATATAAAATATAGGCCTTTGCAGTCTTGGCATGACCGTTCCTCATTAAGACTGTTTCTACCAGGTCCTGTATTTCTTCAATCGCGGGTATGGTTTTTTTGTTGTACTTTTCTGTTAATTCGGCAATTACTTTCTCTGTCAGGCTCTTTGCGGTTTCGATGTCGGTTCCACCTACTGATTGTGCAGCTTTAAAGATAGCTTCGGTTATTTTTTCTTTCTTAAAATCAACGATTTCTCCGTTTCTTTTAATAACCTTTTTGATTAACCCTTTTTTGTCCTGTATCGCTTTTTTTATTTCTTCTGTGATCATTGCTGTTACTACTCCTTACATATTTTTTATTTCTTCAATAAACTCCCCCACATCTTTAAACTGCTTATAAACTGACGCAAACCTTACATAAGCCACCTGATCAATTTTCGCCAGCTTATTCATGACCATCTCACCCAATACCCTGGAATCTATCTCTCGCTCAGGTTTTCTATGTATACTTTCCGTAATATCATCAACTATTTCTTCAACCTGCACCATAGAGATAGGTCGTTTTTCCACGGCCCTCATAATTCCTTTTAAAATCTTCTCTTTTTGAAACAGCTCTTTACGGCCGTCTCTTTTTTTCACCATTAATGGTTTGTCTTCCAAACGTTCGTAGGATGTGAACCTTGCGTTGCAAGATAAACATTCTCTTCTTCTACGAATAGCTTCTCCATCAGCCAATGTTCTTGATTCTAATACTCTATCCTGATAGCTACCACAAAACGGACATTTCATTATATTAACATACCCTACATATAGTGCTTTATAGAAACATAAACCAGACTAACACACTAAACAACCCGTTGTCAAATACACGCTTTTTTCGAATACTATCGCATTTTTATTTCTTTTCAACAACTTGAACACATTCTGTTAACAATTTTATATATTTATTTTTTTAATTACTTTTTTCTTCTTACCAGTTAATTGTAACACATGCTATAATTTTTTTATGTTTAACTCCCTGGAAGCTAAAGAAGGTCCTGATTTCTCTTATCTTGCATCTAAAGATATAAAAAACAAGCTCTCACCATCATTAATTGCTTTCTGGGAGGTAGTTGAATCTCAAAATATGGATGTTGTAGCAGCAGACGGGCATCCACTGGGTAAAACTTTTAAGTTTAAAATTAATATTAAGCAAAACCCGAATTATCAAAATTTTTTTGACCAGGTAAAAAAAGAACCCCTATACTCTGATTATGCAATTGATATTTCTGAAATCACTCTCGGAGAGTTAATTCTGGTTTCCTTTGAACTTCTAAATTTACAGAACAGAATTTAACTTTAATGTTAATTTTTTGTCTTGTTATTTTATCGATAATCTGATAATTTATTAATTACATATTCAAATTAAGGGAGGGAGTAGCATGAAAAAAACGGTTTTATTAATAGTAGTTCTGCTTGGGTTAATGCTTCCATATACTTTTGGGGAAACTCAGGACGCTCCAAAAGACAACGTAATTGCAGCGCCCGAAGATAATCTCACCAAGGAACAGGTGGTTGGGATAGTTGATGAAGCAGCAAAACTATTAACACAAAAAGGTGACGACGCATTAAAAATAATCGGCGAAACAAACGGCAAGTTTCATAAAGGTGAATTATATGTGTTTGTTTATGATGAAAATATAACAATGCTTGCACATCCTGAAAAACCTTCACTGGTAGGTAAAAATTTCAAAGGTAAACCGGATGTTAAGGGGTTCAAGTTCAGAGACGAAATCGTTGCCAAGGCTCTGGCAAAAGGAAGCGGCTGGACAGACTATATGTATCAGAAGCCGGAAAGTACTGGAATTTTCAAAAAAACAACTTATGGCAAGTTAGCCAAGTTCGGAGATAAAAAATACATTGTTTGCGCCGGTATGTATGCAAAATAATTTGACATAATTTTTGCTGGATTATTTAAAAAGCCTAAATAAATTTATTTAGGCTTTTTTTTGGGGGACAAGTTCTTGTCTATAAAGAATAGATTAAATATTATTCTGGTTATAGTTTTAATAACTTTATTTGTTATTATTACTATTGCTTTGAACCTGGCGAACAATCAAAAAAAATTAATCAAACAGGTATATGAAAAAGAAGTAAAAGGTATTGAACAAGTCTTCAAACAGGCCCAATCGTTTTCACTAGCCAATTCTATACTTTTAAGGTTAAGCACCTACGCAGTTATGGGTGAATCCACCGACGTTATTTCCCGTGAAGGGCACAAAGGGCTGGATGCATACTTGCTGGCCTCAAAAGAGCTTGTTTCAATTATCGCTACCTATAAAATAATTGATGAAACTAATCCTCTGTATAAAGAGTTTTTGTCTAATTCGGAAAAATATATCGCTGGTTACAAACAAATAATTAATTACACAACTGCCGGTGATACATATTCAGCAGCCGAAGCCTACGGGCAAGCAGAAAGTATATATCAAAAAATTAATGTTTTTCTAGAAAATTTTATTATAAAAAATCAAAGTGATAATACATACAAACTCTATAAATATTCAATAAGAACATCTCAACAAAATATTTTTCTTTTGATTGTTGTGTCAATTGCCAGTGCGATTCTTTTGTATGCCTTTATTTTTTTTGTTTCCAAGAGTATCCTAAATGTTATAAAAAAATCTACTTATCAATTAAATGACATAATTATCCAGCTATCTGCTTCTGCCGCGCAGGTTTTCGCTTCAGGGAAATCTCTGGCAACAGGAGCATCTAATCAGGCTTCCTCTATTGCTGCAACATTATCCTCTTTAGGTCAGTTATCAACCCTTACTTCCAAAAATGAAAAAAACGCGCTCCAGGCCTCGGGGCTATCCAGCCTAACTAAAACAACCAATGACAACTGCGCGAATTCAGTTCAGGAAATGTCTCAGGCAATAGAAGAAGTAAAAAAATCCAGCGAGGAAATTCATAACATAGTCAAGACTATAGACAATATTGCCTTCCAAACCAATTTACTGGCTTTAAATGCTTCGGTTGAGGCAGCAAGAGCTGGTGAGGCAGGTGCTGGCTTTTCCGTTGTTGCGGATGAGGTAAGGAGCCTGGCCTTGAAGACCACAGCAGAAACAGAACACACAAATGCTCAAATCGATGAAAGTGATAAAAAACTTTTAGGCGCCATAAATCGCGTTAATAAAGTCAGGGAGGAATTTAAAAACGTTGCAGAGAATATTAATAAAATGAATATTCTAGTTTCGCAGATATCCAATGAGTCAAAAGATCAATCACGTGGCATAACGATGCTAAATGAAATAATGGTCAGCATTGACAGGGTCGCACAACAAAATTCCGCAGGAGCCGAAGAATCAGCTGCGGCTGCTCAGGAAATGAATGCTCAGTCTGAGAAAATAAAAACCATATCTACAGAATTGCTAAACTTAATCGAAGGGAAGAAAAAACTATGACAATAAAAAAGAAATTGTATTCAATGATTTTGTTGGTGCTGGCATTCTTTATGATCATGATTTTTATTGCAGTCAGTGTTACATACAAACAAAAATCTCTAATTAAGGACATTTACGAAAATAAAGTAAAAACCATGGAAAATATTTCCAAAATTTCGGAATCTTTTTCTTTAGCGAACTCTACTCTTTTAAAATTAGGAATTCTGGCCATGATGGGAGAAAACTCAAGTATCATTAATAGCGAAGCTGACACGGGATTTAACATTTTTAATACAGCTTTTCAGAATATTCTTGATTTAATAAATAATAATAATGTAATAAATAAAAATTCCGATCAATTCAAAAAATTTACGGAAAATACTGAGACCTACAAATCTTTATATAAAAAAATAAGCGCTGCGGCTATAGCCGGTGATGTATACTCTGCCCAGGAGTTTTATCCGCATGCGCAAAAAACTTTTAATGCCATGATTGATTTTCTTAATACCTATATTATTAAAAAACAAAGCGATATAACTCTTGAAGCTTATAAAAATTCACAAAAAACTTATCAGGCTAATCTTTTCCTGCTGGTTTTTGTTTCTCTTACCGCAATGTGTTTCCTGGTTGTTTTCATCTATTTAATTATTAAAAGTATTCTTGAACCTTTATTCTTGTTTTCATCGAATGTCGATAAAATAATTAAAACCGGCGATTTTTCAATTCAAATTGATTACAAAAATAATGATGAATTCAAGCAAATAATCAATGCTTTTAATGTCTTTATGAACAATCTGAAGCTGGCCGTTTCGGGTGTAAATCAGGTTATGGAAGCATTGGCACATGGTGATTATTCTAAAAGAGTTTTTATAGATTTAAAAGGTGACTTACATACTATGAAAACCAATATCAATTCTACAGTCGGCGACCTTGGTTCGGCAATAACTTCAATAAATGAAGTAATGGAAGCCGTGGCTCAAGGTGATTTCAAACAAAAAATTATGGTTTCTTTGAATGGTGAGCTTGATATATTGAAAGAAAACATAAATAGTTCGATAGAGATGCTCGGTGTTAATATTGATAGTATCAATGTAGTCATGGACGCTGTATCTAAAAATGATTTAAAACAAAGGATATGTTCTAATTCTTATGGGGATATTAATAAACTTATCCAGAATATTAATAACTCCCTGGAAACTCTGGCCAGTTCATTACAAAACATTGCGAATTATTCCATCTCCGTAGTCAATTCTACTGATCTTTCCAATCAGGTTGTAGGTGAAATGGTCCAATCGGCAGATATATTGATCCGGTCAATTTCCGATATAAAGGAAGCAACCAACGACGCGCATAAATCAATTGAATATATTGTTGATAATGCTTCTACAGCAAATGCCGTAAGTGAAGAAACATTTCAACTTGTAAAAAAAGGACAAAATAAAATATCCGGCATGGTGAATATAATTCAGTCCATATCTGAAAATAGCCTGAAAATCAGCAAAATTACAGATGTTATTGGAGAAATTGCCAATCAGACCAATCTTTTATCCTTGAATGCCGCCATTGAGGCAGCAAGGGCTGGAGAACACGGCAAAGGATTTGCTGTAGTTGCTGATGAAGTCAGGAAACTGGCAGAAAATGTTTCCAGTTATGTTAAAGAGATTTCTGATCTCGTATCCAAAGCGGTTAAAGAAATAGAGATCGGAGTAGCGTCCGCCACCGAAGTTCATGAAGATATGGGCAATATGACTGATTCCGTTTCCAAAAACAGCAGCATGATTCAGAGTATATCATCCCTGATTAATCAACAAAAAGTTGTAATTGAGGGAATACAGAATAACGTGATTAACTTAAGTCAATTTGCCGATAAAAATAATTCCATAGCAAAAACTATTACCAGTTCTTCACGTGAACTTTCAACACTGGCTAAAAAAACAATGACAGAAGTTAAAAAATTTACAATTTAACTGTTATATCAGTTTATCGTTATTAAGAATATAATCCTGATATAAAATTACTTTACGGCCTTCTTCCTGAACTTTTTCAATAACCAAATGTTTGTCTAACAATTTTGCATCGATAATCTTTATGCGCTTATTATTCTTTATTGTGTATACTCCAGGCCAAGGATGATAGGCGCGGATTTTTTTGATAATTATTTCCGGGTCGTCCTTAGTCAAATCTACATACCCGTTTTGTTTTTCAATCTTTTTCGTATAGCTGGCTTCAGTCTCATCCTGTCTCACAAATTTCCAATGTACCAAATCTATATCTAATTGCTGTAAGAGCATGCTGATACTTAATTGTTCCAGCTTTTCCGATAATGTTGAAAAATTCTCCTTTTCATCAATTTTTATTTTTTTCATATTTATAATATCCCCGTTATCCACCTTCTCCTCTATTCTTATCAAAGTTACACCGGTTTCTTTGTCATCACCAAGAAGAACAGTCTGTATAGGAGAAGGTCCTCGATATTTGGGAAGCAGTGAGGCGTGAATATTAACAAGTAAATAATTTTGGACTATTTCTTTGGAAAATATCATACCAAAAGCAACAACTATAGAAAGGTCAGGAGATTCGTCTTTAAATAGATTTTGCAGTTCGGTTTTATTGGTTGGCTGATATACAGGTAATTTATTTTTTTTTGCTATTCTTTTTACTTCCGATTCTTCCAGATTATATCCTCTACCCTTGCAACGGTCTGGCTGTGTAACAACCCCGTCAATCCTGATTTTTCCATTCTTAACAATTGAGTCTAAAATATTAGCCGCGAATAAGGGGGTCCCAAAGAAAAAAACTTTTTGAAAAGACATTACATATCTCTCATGTCTTCCACTGTCTTCAATGAACCCTGTTCAACTTTATCAATGTATAAGACACCGTCCAGATGATCAAGCTCATGCTGAATTACACGTGCCAGATAATTTTCCGCTTCTACAGTAATATCCTCAAAATGAATATCTTTTGCTTTCAAGGTAATCTTCCTGCCTCTTCTTACTTCACCTTCAAACTTTGGTACGCTCAAACACGCTTCCGGTCCGATTATTTCCCCCTCCTTGGCAACAATTCTTGGATTAATAAATACCTGCAATGAATCTTTCTTTTCAGAAATATCTAGGATAAAAATCCTTGTTAATTCTCCTATTTGTATAGCAGCCAGACCAGCGCCATTATTCTCGTACATTGTATCTGCCATGTCGTGTACAAGCTTTTTCAGGGCTGGTGTGATATTTTTAACAGCTTTACTCTTCTTTCTTAACAATGGATTATTATAAATCAATATTTTTTTTGAACTCATTTACTGAATTTCCTTTTTTCCATTATTTTAAAAATAACCAACGCACCCGCAACAGAAGCGTTTAAAGAGTCAATCACATCCGTAGCCATTGGTATTTTTATCAAATAATCACAATTTTCAGTTAACAACCGGCTCATTCCTTTCCCTTCATTACCGATAATCAAAACTAATGGTATCTTGTAGTCAATTTCTAAATAACTTTCTTTAGCCATTTGATGTGTGCCGATAATCCATAATCCCTTATCTTTTAATTTTTGTACACAGTTTACCAAGTTTGAAGTTTTGGCGATCAAAATATTATCAACAGCTCCGGTACTGACCTTAACAACTGTCGGAGACAGTTCTGCCTGTTTTTTCGCCGGAACAATAATTCCATGAACCCCAGCAGCAACTGATGTTCGGATTAATGACCCGAAATTATATGGGTCTTCTATTTCGTCCAGCATAAGAATAAAGGGCTGCTCATTTTTCTCCTCAGCCAGATCTAAAATATCCTCCACTTCTACAAACTGATAAGGAGGTACATATGCCAAAACTCCTTGATGGCTATCCGTCGAGCTTATCTTTTCAATCTCTTTTTTATCCGCATATACTATAGGTACCCTGTTATAATGAGCTAAAGAAATAAGATCATTTATTTTGTTATCATGTTGGAAACTCTTGCTTATCAAAATCCTGTGGATTCTTTTTCCGTTTTTTAAAGAATTTAGAACTGCGTTACGTCCGTATATAAAATTAGTCACCGGCTGCTTCCCTGATCGAGTCTAAAAATATTCCGATTGCGGTTTTAATTTCCTCTTTTTTAATGATTAACGGTGGAATCAATCGAATAACTTGGTCATTTTCTCCGCAACTTATTAGCAGTAATCCCTTTACTAAAGCAATATTTCGGACACTTTTCACAAACTCAGGGTTCGGTTCCTTTGTCCCCGGCTTAATGAATTCCACGCCTATCATCAGCCCAAAGCCTCTAACATCGCCTATTTGCTGGTACTTTTTTTGTGCATCTTTTAGTAAAGATTTCATATATTGACCTGTTTCATAAGCATTATCCAGCAGCTTTTCCTTATCAATAGTATCAATTGTTGCCAGGCTTGCTGCGCAGGCCACCGGATTTCCGGGGAATGTACCTCCATGTGCTGATGTGGTCCATTGATTCATTAAATCAGCACGTGCTACACAGGCTCCCAGGGGCAATCCGGAGGCAATAGCTTTAGCCAGCGCGATTACATCAGGCTGAACCTCGTAATGCTCCTTGGCGAACATTTCACCTGTTCGACCGAATCCTGACTGAATTTCGTCAAATATTAAAATAATATTATGTTCATTAGTGATGTAGCGTAATTCCTGTATAAACTCTACCGGGGCCGGGATATAGCCACCTTCACCTAAAACCGGTTCAATAATCACAGCTGCAAGGTCATCTTTATTTTTAATAATTTTCTCTTTCATATCAGTTATGCATTGAAATTTACATTTTCCATAAGTTTGATCATAGGGACATCGATAACAATAAGGAAAATTCGCTGTAATTACGCTATTTATTAGCCAGTCCTCATATCCTTTTTTATATTTTTCCTTATAAGTAATCGATAATGCTCCTAATGTTCTTCCATGAAACGCCCCGCTAAAAGCCAGCAATTTCTTCTTTTTTGAAACGTACCGTGCTAACTTAAGGCTTGCCTCAATGGCTTCAGACCCACTCTGAGTAAAAAAAACCGATGCCTCTTTAAATCCGGTTATCTTGACAATTTTTTCAGCCAAATTGCTATGTGGTGCATAATATGCAATTCCCGCTGCAATATGGATCAACTTTTTTGTCTGCTCACAAATCGCCTTATATATATTCGGATGAACATGACCTGTATTAACTACCCCTATACCAGATGTAAAATCAATATACTTCTTGCCATCAACAGTGTATAGGTATAGACCTTCTGCGTGATCCACTTCTAATCTTGTAAAGTGGCTCAAGACCGGGGATATATATTGATCCGCTTTTTTTAATATTTCGTGGTTCATGTTTCTATTATACCTGAATTTATTTACTAGCTGTACCGATAATTTTATAGGAATGTTTAATAAGCTTATTTCTTTTTCTTATAATCTGCGAGAATATTTGGCCGGGTTCAAGGATTTGGAAAAGAACCCCGGAATTATAAATATGTCTACGTTTGATTATTTACATAACAAGCATCATTTTGATTTAACAAATTTCTTTTCAAACACTTTGAGCACACATGAACTCAGGCAAACTGAATTTACTTTGGATAATGAAACTTTTGTATTTTATTTTCATCAGCTACCCCATGAAAATTGCATTTTATGGCATATTGGGGCTTATGAAAAAAATCCGGCTTTAGAGGGTTATGAGTTGGCCAGCCTAGGTTATGCACTATCCGAGAAACAACTTCTTGAACAACAAAATTTATATAAAGCCAGCCATATGGAATGTATAATCATGAATAATGTCCCCTCTATACGCAGAATCCCTTGGCACAGGCTTAATTTACCAAAAAATGAAATAATACATCGCTTTAAGGCACTAAATGATTTCGTTCCTTCCTTAGACCCCATGTACACCCGGTCAAGATACCAGCGTAGAGGTTTCGTTAATTTTTCTTTAAATTTATTTCTGCTAAGGGCCTGGCTGTTTAATTTTGAGTATTTATCTTTTCAGGCAGTATCGGTTTATGCCGATACTTTAACCAAATTGAGCGGCTTCAAAACCAATAGCGGAGATACAGGTAATCGTCAATTTTTAAATGCCGGTCTGCTTAGAGCAGAACAAGAACCACCAGATAAATGGCATGCTCTTTCTCAACTTGAGCTCGACAAAAATTATATGCAATCATTTTGATATCTTGTACGAACCTTGTCCCATATATTACAATAGGTTCATAGTTTACTAGTAAATTAGGAGAAAAAATGTCAAAAACAATGGACATCTTCGGCGAATTGGTTTTCAACAAAGAAGTAATGAAAAATCGTTTAAGCAAGAACGCTTATACTCAACTGATTGATATTATAACCAAAGGTGAATCACTGGAAAAAGAAATAGCCGGAGAAATTGCACACAGCATTAAAGAATGGGCTATTGAAAACGGTGCAACTCATTATACCCACTGGTTTCAACCGCTCCGGGAAGGTACAGCTGAAAAACATTATGCTTTTCTCAGCTACAACGAAGAGGAAGAAATTATCGAACGTTTATCCGCAGAACAGCTTATTCAATCCGAACCTGATGCGTCGTCTTTTCCTTCCGGAGGTATAAGGTCTACCTTTGAGGCCAGGGGTTATACAGCGTGGGACCCCACATCCCCTGTTTTCCTTATGGAAAGCAAAAACACAAAAACTCTTGTAATTCCATCTGTATTTCTGTCCTGGACAGGGGAGGTGCTTGATCAAAAAACCGCCTTGTTAAGATCAAAAAAAGCCCTGAACAATGTATCCATGAAAATCCAAAAATTGCTTGGTAACCGCAACGCCAAGAGAACACAGGTATGGCTTGGTATAGAACAGGAATATTTCTTGATACCTAAAGAACATTATACAAATAGACTCGATATAAAAATTTGCGGTAAAACATTGTTTGGCACCAAACCGGCCAGAGGTCAGCAATTAAAAGAACATTATTTCGGCGCTATCAAAGAAAATATTTTAAATTTTATGGAAGATCTGGACACCGAATTATATCGTCGCGGTATACCGGCCAAAACAAGACACAATGAAGTTTCTCCAAACCAGTTTGAAATAGCTCCTTTGTATGAAGAAATGAACCTGGCTGTTGACCATAATTTGCAAACAATGTCTATTATGAAAGATGTTGCCGAAAAACATGGCTTGGTAGTTTTGCTCCACGAAAAACCTTTTAAGGGTGTTAATGGTTCCGGAAAACATTTGAACTGGTCTATTGGCGACAATACTGGTGTAAATTATCTGGAACCATCCGCATCTCCGTTACGCAATGTTACGCTGTTAATGACGGTCGTTTCTATAATGTTGGGAGTTAAAAAATACGGCGCTCTATTAAGAGCTACAGTTTCCGATGCTGGCAACGATGACCGTCTTGGTGGAAGTGAAGCTCCACCTAATATTATGTCAGTATATTTAGGCGAATATCTGTCATCTCTTCTTAATGAGATTGAAAACATAAACAAGATGACTGAAAAAAAGATGGCTGAAATCAGCCTGGGGATCAGACAACTTCCCTCCATAACCAAAGATATATCAGATAGGAACAGAACTTCACCTATTGCTTTTACCGGCAACAAATTTGAGTTTAGAGCTGTAGGTTCTTCTCAAAATTGCTCGGAAGCAGCAACTGTATTGAACCTGATTGTTACATATGGATACGAAATTATTCACGATCGCCTGGATAAAATGAAAGGTGATCCCAGAACAAATGCCCTGCTAATTATTAAAGACCTGTTAAAAGAAACAAAGGGAATCCATTTCGAAGGCAACAGTTACACGGAAGATTGGCACAAAGAAGCACTGAAAAGAGGTCTTCCTAACATTAAAGATACACCATCAGCGCTAAAACATTTAACTGAACATGATAATATTAAACTTTTCACAGACTTCCATATATTGTCTGAAAGAGAAATAAAAGCCAGGCAATATATAAAATATCAAAAATACATAGACACAAAACAAATTGAGTTGAAAATAGCTTGTGAGATAGCACAAAAGCAAATCCAACCTGTCCTGATAAAACAAATGGTATTATTAGGAAAAAGCGCAGAAACACTCAAGGAAAACGATATTAATTCAAAAACAATAATAGAAGAACTGAAGAATCTTGAAGAAATCTATAGTAACATTCATAAAACAACCTCACAAATACAAGAGCAAATCAATAAAAATAATTCAATAAATAGTAATGACAGCCTGGAAAAATTAGCTTCCAGCTATGCACAAATTTCAGATAAAAGTTTATATGAATTAAGGTCATTAATAGATTCCGCTGAAAATTTGATAGCTAAAGAGCTCTGGCCCCTTATCGGATATCAGGATTTATTTACTTCACTATAACGCTTAAATCATATCCAATAAAAGATTATGTATTTTTAAATATAATATTATCCAACAAACTTTTAACATAAGCTATTAAGCTCGTTTCAAATAATAAGATAATTTATTACTTATTTTAGGATTATGCTAAATAACGTATTAGTTCTGAGGACTACCTATACCTAGTCTTTGCTCTGTTGCTTCTAATATTGCAGTAATCATTTCTGGATAATTTATGCCTGCGAATTTCGCCATTCTGGCCAAATGGCCATCCCAGCACCAACCGGGATTCGGATTTACTTCCAGCAATTTCGGGTTACCCTGTGCATCTAAACGCCAGTCGAAACGACTATAATCTCTAACTTCCAATCGTTCATATAATTTTAAGCAACTTTCAATAACCATTCTTTCTGTATCAGCAGGTAAATCAGCCGGGATTGAAGTAATACTAAAATAAGGTGACTCCGGTTGCCACTTTGCTTCATAGCCACATATTTTTGGCAAGTCAGGAGGCAATGAAGAATAGTCCTCCTCAATAATCGGTAGCACTTTATATGATTCCGGCGGGTTTCCTATTATCCCTACGCTTATATCCTTACCGGTAAGAAATTCTTCAACCAGAATCGGCTTTTCATAGCCGAATTTTTCCCTGATGCCCGATATCGCATAAGTTAGTTCTTCTATATTATTGGCAACACTTTTTTGCGTTATCCCAAAACTTGAGTCACCTGAATTGGGTTTAACTATAACAGGAAATGGGAATGATAAATCAAAGGTAGAATCTTCTGGTTTTACAAAAAAAGCTTCGGAAACGGGTATGCCCATTTCTTTAGCGATACCTCTCACCAGCGATTTATCATAACAATAAGCGAGCGCCTGAGGCCCTGAACCTGTATAAGGCACTCCAAGTACTTCCAAAATTGAAGGAACATGCAGTTCCTTTCGCGGATCGTTGTTAAACCCTTCATCACAAAGATTAAACACATAATCAATTTTAATTTTTTGTTTTATTTTATTTAAATCATTAATTAACAAATCATGGTTGCTTATATAAGTAAATTGATATCCGTTTAATTTTTTTAAAGCGTCTTTCAATTGATCAATAGTATAAAAATCATCATCATCAAATATACTCGATGGTTTTAAGTTGTCAGGCTTGGATGGATCACCAAGAATAACAACCACATTTTTTTCTATCTGTTTTTTCTTGGTTATAGGAGTCCATTCTTTGCGTACTATACATTTCATTATCAGTCTTTGCTGCATCATACCCAAGTCTTGGTTTCTAGCAGAATTGGTAGCAATTTCACCCATTACGGAAATATCTGAGAAACCTGCCTTTTTTAATAATTCCGTAGATTTTTCCTGATTGTAAAGACGAACAGCGTAAAATTGATCAGCAATAACGCCTTTATCAATATGTGAAACCAGCTCTCTGGATATCAGTTTGTTTGTATCCAGGGATAATGACCTTTCCCTGCAAACAAAATATTTTTTATCTATCCATTCCCAAGACCTGGCTTGAAAATTCTGTTTTAAAAATTCACCGTTGGCTACATCTATCAATACACGTCCCCACGGTTTCAATACTCGGTGAACTTCCTTAAGAACTCTTAAATCATCTTCCAGAGTTTCAAAATACCCGAAACTATTCCCTAAAATCATTACTACGTCAAAGCTGTCCGATAAATAGGGAAGTTTGCGGGCATCGCCTTCGCGAAACTTGATATCAAGTCCTTCTTTTTTGCTTCTCTCTTTTGCTTTTTGAATTAAATAATGTGATCTGTCGATCCCTTTGATATTCTTGTAGCCGCGTCGCGCTATTTCCATGGAATGCCGTCCCTGGCCGCAACAAAGGTCCAAAATGGAATCACTTGGGTTTAATTTTAATATATCAATAAACTGATCAACTTCCTGTTGGGTTATACTGTTATCTTCAACTATATCTGCATCGGTCTTCAGATAATTGAAGTTAAATATACTTTTCCACCATTCAGGGGACACATGTTCTTCGAGGTTTATTACGGGGCCCAATACTTTGTTTTTTGTTTTACTTTTTTTTATCGGCGGCTGTTTTGAGCTTTCTTTCACTTTCAATATTTACCCTTCTCTCCTTCTTTGTGTAGCCGATCCTACTTCTGTTAGGTAAAACTCAGAAGATGTGTAAAATACCCATCTTCTGAGTTTAATTCCATATTTATTTGCAAATTTATTTTGCAGGAGCTGGTGCTGCTGGTGCTTCTGCTGGTGCTGCTGGTGCCTGATCTGCTGGTGCTGCTGCTGGTGCTGCTTGTTCTGCTGGTGCTGCTGCTGGTGCAGGCGCTTCCTGTTTTTTACCACAACCCATAACGCTTACCATAAGTACTAATGCTAATACAGCTGTCATTACTTTTTTCATATTTCTCCCCTCCTTTCATTTCTCCAATTTTTCTAACCTATTTTGCCAAAAAAATTCCCAAGTTATACATTTAATTATTAAATTATACCGGGATTTTTGCTAAGTCTAATTCTACCTCATTTTATATTAAGACTACTACATTAATAAATTATTTATATAATATTTTATAATATTTTTTCTAAATATGACAGATGAAATTTTAACTCTTTTTACATAGATGTCAAGGTCTTAATCCGAGTAATTTTATAGCAAGATGGTATATTTATTAAAACCATAGTTTTTGACCTTATTCTTATATTAACAAAAAAGAAGTACAATTGGGTAAAATTATGATAAAAGCTGCATCCAATAAATATCGATGGCTTATAAGCAGTGTATATTTTGTTCAGGGGATTGTAGTTATTACCGGCATGGCAGAATTTATTCTTACCAGAAATGCCTTCAATTTCTCATGGTTGCAACTGGCTTTTCTAAGTGCCTTAACTACATTGACCTGGTGCATTAAACCCATTTATGGATTTTTTACAGACCTGCTTCCTCTTTTTGCTCGACGTCGAAAACCGTATTTATTAATTTCTTCTCTGCTCACAACTCTAGGCTATATTTTTCTGGCTTTTTGGGGTACAAATTTTATGCTCATAACCTGCGCCTTGATAATTATGAATATCGGTTTAGGTTTTTCTGATGTAATCATAGACGGTCTTGTGGTTGAAACATCTACTCCTGAAAATGTAGGTAAATATCAGGCTCTTTGCTGGAGGGCGAAAGCAACCGGAATACTTATAGCCTCATTATTGTCAGGTTTTATTCTGGAAAGGGCTGTGTTTTCCGGCTGGCTTAAAGGTACCAGCCTGACCGGACTGTTGGCTTCTCTATTCCCTATGGCTTTTTCAACCCAGCTTATCGGCAATATTAATATCCTGGATATCAGATGTCTGTTCTTGTTCACAGGATTGTGGCCCTTACTGGTCTTTGTTTTAACATTGCTTTTTAAAGAACCGCCTCTTGCTGAAAAGATTAAACATGATTTTCCTTCCGCATATATTCTTTCCGCGGTTTTCGCTTTTATATTAACCGCGCTTGTTATCATTTTTGCTTTAAGCACCAAGCCCTGGTTGCCCGGATTATCAAATGAAACCATTTCTTCTGTTGGGGTTATCCTCATCTGGAGTATCTGGATTATGTCCTATTTTGTGCACCTGATAAAACGCAAACAAGCCACTATGACCTTGTTTTATGCCGCCATTTTTTTATTTCTATGGCGATTTACACCTAATTTCGGCGCGCCCTGGAGTAACTATTTCATAAATACTCTCAAACTTTCGCAGGAAAAATTGGGTTATGTAGCCACGCTCACATCTTTAAGCTGGATAATCGGTGGCTGGCTATATAAACAATTTTTTGATACATTTCCGATAAAAAAAGTTTTGTTTTGGACAGTTATTATAGGTGTAGTCCTTTCTTTTTCCCAACTTGCCATCGCTACTCCTGCTTTGGGCAATGCTATCGGAAATATCTGGATAATAAAGTATTCTGCGGCTATCCTGCTTTATCCTTTTTACTTTTTCGGTTATCACTTCGGATCATGGCAGGTGTTGATGCAACAGCCTCCTATCCTGAACCTGGACGCGCTTTTATCGTTTTTACTGGAGATGATGTTTATGATTTCTTTTTTACCTTTATTAAAACTGGCGGCTCTTGTTACTCCAAAAGGAGTTGAAGCAACCAACTTTTCAATACTGGCCAGTGTAATGAACCTGGGATTAGCCTTCGGAAGCATTTCCGGGGGATTAATTTACACCTATCTGGAGGGACAATATCATTTGGCCGGCATTTCTTTTACCGGGCTGCATCTCACTATAATAATAGGAGCTTTAACCAGCCTGATTTGTTTACCGGTGCTGAGAAAGATTTAATTTGTTGGAAAATTTATTTCCAGAGTAGTTTTGGAGCGGGAAAACGGGCTGTCCTCGGCTTCGACTAGCTCAGCCTGCGTTGCAATCCCTAAATTCCGCATTCTGCCTCATTAAGGGATTAGCCGAACCTCCGGTCCTCGCCCTTCAAAAATCTATTTATAAAATTGATTTGTTAGAACATTTATTTCTAGAGTAGTTTTGGAGCGGGAAAACGGGCTCGAACCGTCGACCCTAACCTTGGCAAGGTTATGCTCTACCAACTGAGCTATTCCCGCTTTATTAATAACAAAACCAGATTATACTATAGGTTTTGTAATCTTTGAACCAAATTTTTTCTGAACAATAAAAAACAGTAATTATTCTGGGATATTATCAGGTTTTGTATAATAAATCCTGTTAGCTTTTTGATAAATGCGGTCAAGTTCTCCACGAAGATGCTTAACATAATGTTCCAGCTGGTCATCATTATAGTTATAAAACATTATTTCCAGATTTAAAGGAACGTTCTCCAGGACAGAACGCAGCAGATAATAAGAATAACCGTTTATCAATTTGGGTTCGGGGAAATTATGCTCATCATTGGTTGTATGTGTTCTGATGTGTTCTTCCAAAATGCCATGATTGGAATGAAAATGAAAATTTGCTATGTATTTTCCCGCTTCCTTACAATACGCCAACATACCTAAATAACTCATATCTTCCGCTATATTGCGATGTCCGGAGTCAAAAGTTATCTGGATTGAGTCATTTGTGCCTTCTAATAATTTTACAAAATGATCCATTTTATAACCCACGCTTTCCTGCCCCTTCTTATATCCATTTTTACCGGGCGTGGGTTGATTTTCCATGCCAATGACCACAGGTATATTATTGTCGGTTATATATTTACCCAATAATATTAAAAATTTATTGCCGTTTACGATGGCACTTTCTATTTCCTCTTCATTTTCATGTTCATCTACAAATGGCGGATGAAATGTTATGATACTGGGGAGGCCATTTTCTTTGATAGCCTGGAAATAACTGATAAATATCTTTAATAACCTTTCATGGTCCTCTGTTCTGCCCATAGATAAAAATTGGTCAATCTGTTTTGCCGAATTTGGCACTTCTGCCTTTCTGAAAATCTCATCCTTAAACGGAAAATGAAACTGAATTTTAATATCATGGTCAGTCTGAACAGTGTAGCCCTTTATTTTTGCGAACATTTCTTTGTTGTAAACGACCTTGTCACCTTCCCATCTAAACAAGCTTCCAGCTATAGATTTTTGTATTATTTTATCAATGTTTTGCTGGTCCCGGGAGTTCGGAAATATTTTTTTTAAAATATTACCCTCTTCCTCGGTTATCACTCCCATTGTGAAAAGTGTACCGGTTTCCTGATCATACCTGAATTTTTCAGATGATAAACTGTTGTAGTTATTAAAATCGGTGATTTCCGAAAGTTGTATAGAGTTTTTAGGAAATTTTTCCGGTTTTATTTCCATTCTGTCCAAATATTCGAGCACCCCTGTTTTCTTTAGCCGTTCCAATATTTCAAAACAGGTAACATGCATCGATAATACCCTGTTTGATATGACTCTTGGTTTCAACGGAATAAAGTTCTTGATTTGATTAATAAATCCGAAATCGCTAACAGCTATTACTTTAGTATACATGGGTAGTCTTATATATTATTCCCGCAAATGACGGAATTAAACGTATAAAGAGAATTTGTGTTGAGCCGCTGATTTTTATTTGTCTGCGAAAAACTCCGCGGGTTCCTGGATAATAAGAGGTTTATTTTCAGGGGTAAGCCATTTGAGCACCTTTAACAAATCACCTTCTTTCATGGAAGTGCATCCTGTTGTTGACGGTTTGGTCATAACATGCAAAAAAATCGCGCTGCCATTGCCTCTGACAACATTTTCAGTATTATAATTTATCACCACGGCGTATTTGTAATCTTTGATATTAAGCTTTTCCGCTGATTTCCACCTCCCGGATACAGGGCCTGTTTGCCAGGTGTTATATAAATCGGAAGTAGTATCATCTACCCAGAATTGATTATCGGTTACGAGACGATATTCATACTTAACACCGGGATTCGGCGCTGTTCCGAACATAAAACCGAATGAAAAAAGCCCCGCCGGGCTCATCCCGTCCCCTTCTCTTTTATTTAGGGTTATACCGTTATAACCTATACAAGCAGGCATTTCCGGAAAGGCCTGTACCCATTTATTATCAAGTTTTTCGTAGGCATAGACCCGGGCTTTGGAAATACTTTTTTTATCCTGTACAACCAGAACAAATTGTTTAGTAGCAGCTTTTAAATAATTTTTTTCGAATTGCTTGGTAAAAAAATTATCAGAGGAAAAAGCAGAAGAAACAAAAGCGATAAAAATTAGTACTCTTGTTATTTGGAACACGTTTTTTGAATCAATTTGTCTATGGCGTCTTTTTCAATTCTGTTTAATAAGTGTTCGTAGTTGTTTATCTTTTGATCAGCCAATACCTTATTATAATCACTCCAGGCATAGGAATTTTCATTGAATAAAGTCTCAACTTTTTGCACATATGAAGGTAAAACAGGCTTTAAGAAAATGGCTATAATCCTGAAAATATTTATCACAGAACTTAGTACCTTTATCGCGGCTACCTGATCTGATTTTATTAATTGCCAAGGTTGTTTTGTATCAAAATATTTATTGGCTTTTTCGGCAATACCACGAATTTCCATAATAACTTTGGCAAATTCTCTCTGTTCATAATATTCAGCTACTATCTCCCCTTTTGACTGCGCTTCCCTGATCATTTCCATGCCCTCGCTATCGGGCTCTGCCAGGTTCGCTCCTGCTTTATTGAGCATTTGTATGGAACGCGACGCCAGATTGGTTATTTTGCCGATAAGTTCGGCATTCACTTTGGAAAAAAAATCTTCCAGGCTAAGGTCAATATCATCAATTGATGAAGTCATTTTGCCGGCATAATAATAACGCAAGTATAAGGGGTTCAATAAATCCAGATAATTCCTGGCTTTGATAAAAGTACCCTTGGATTTGCTCATTTTTTCCCCATTGATAGTTAGAAAACCATGAACAAAAATCTGGTCAGGCGTCTTATATCCGACGGTTTTAAGCATGGCCGGCCAGAACAGGGTGTGAAAATAAACTATATCTTTGCCTATAAAATGATAAAGTTCTGTTCCTTCATCTTTCCAGAACTCCTTATAATCGCGACCATTTCTGGAACACCAGTTTTTCGTAGAAGAAATATAGCCTATGGGTGCATCCAGCCAAACATAGAAATATTTATATGGCATTCCCGGGATGGTAAAGCCGAAATAAGGTTCATCACGGGATATATTCCAGTCTTTTAAATCTTCTTTTAGCCACTCTTCCAGTTTATTCCTGACTTCGGGCTGGGTATGGTCTTTTATCCAGTCCTGTAAAAAAGCCTTATAGTCATTCAGCCTGAAGAACACATGCTCACTTTCTTTTTCCACTGGTTTGCTTTTACAAATGATACAATTCGCTTCTTTTAATTCTGACGTGGTATACGTCGCGCTACACACATCACAACTATCTCCATATTGATCCTTTGCCCCGCATTTAGGGCAGGTGCCTTTTACAAAGCGGTCCGGCAAAAACATTTTGTCTTTTTCACAATAAAGCTGTTTTATCTTCTTAATATCGAGGTGTTTTCCTTCTTTCATGTAGCTATAAAATTCCTCAGCAAATTCTTTATTTTCCTGGCTGTGAGTACTGTAATAATTGTCAAAGCTGATCTCGAAATCCTCAAAATCTTTTAAATGTTTCTCATGATACATAGCTATCAGTTTTTCGGGAGTAATTCCCTGTTCTCTGGCGCTTATCATAATAGGGGTACCGTGAGTGTCGTCTGCGCAAACATAGATTGCTTCGTGACCTCTCATCTTTTGAAATCTGACCCAAAAATCCGTCTGCAGGTACTCTACAAGGTGACCTAAATGTATATCACCGTTGGCGTAAGGTAAAGCAGATGTAATTAATATTTTCCTTCTTTTCATAAACCCCTCATAAATTGTAATGGTGCGAGTGGAGGGACTCGAGTCATTGCTTCGCTCGTCTATCCTGACTAGCTCGCTATGACCAAGTTCTCGTCACTTCCGCTCCCATCCTGGTCGCTTTTCCTCGCACTTGCTCGGCGTTCCTCGACTGTTCGAGTCCCGGCTTTCATTCCCATCTGCCAGCCAAGTAAGAAGCCGATTTATCAGGCGAACACGCAAGCTGGTGCGAGTGGAGGGACTCGAACCCCCATGCCGAAGCACTAGATCCTAAGTCTAGCGTGTCTACCAATTCCACCACACTCGCTTAATTCCCTTGTAGTATATCAAAAGATTATCCTTTAAACAATTCTGCTGACTTTACCAGGCCTTTCAGCCTATAATAGCTATGACTTTATGAAACCTCTTATAAAAGTAACAGCGGCAATTATCCTTAAAAATAACAAGGTCCTTATAGCCCAGCGAAAACAGGACGACCCATTTAAATTAAAATGGGAATTCCCGGGAGGGAAAATTGAAAAGGATGAAACTCCTGAAAAATGTCTAAACCGGGAATTAACTGAAGAACTTGGCATATCTGCTGAGATCGGAGAATTATTCCTGCGGGTTTTTCATTCATATCCGGACTTTGACATAGAACTTCTTGCCTATCAGGTGAATAAATTTTCCAACAAACCAAAAAACAATACACACCAAAAATTGAGCTGGGTAGCTGTCGGTAATTTGCCTGCTTTTGATTTTCTGGAAGCTGACATTCCTGTTATAAAAAAACTTCAATCAATACATTAAAAAATATCGATACATAATATGGTCCTTTAATGCCGATATTAATTTCTACGATGAACACTCTAAGTGTATCTATTGTCAACAATGTAATTTCTTTACCGGATAATCATGGTGGATCACCCGCCCTGTCTTGTGGTATGATAAACCGCAAGAAAAAAACCTTTGGGATTCTTCATAAATATTTGGGATTTTTCTCATCCCTTTACGATAATATTTATAAAGGTTCTAAAAAAGGGGTGGATGACATGAGAGCTAGAGTAAATCACAAAAATAATAAAAAAGAGGGTTTCGTAGACAAAAGTTTCTGGAATGAATTCAAACAAAGAGGTTTCAAGGTAGATGAAGCATGCGACGGCAGCTTCCATAAGGATATCAAAAAAGCCAGGTTTCACAAAAAAACAACCGACACTTATGAGTTAACTTATGATGATAATACAAAGTTTAATATTGTTTCCGCTAAAGTTTTTATGAAAACCGTGTCTCAAATTGAAGGCCTTGTAAAGTACAAGCTGTTTAAATAAGATAGGGGATTTATGATTTTACCGGTTTCGAGTAATAGTGTTTCTTCCGGCTATGTGTGGAGCAATAACTCCGTAAGGAACATTGACCCTGCGGATTCCTTTAATCTCACCAACTACAATCCGGTCAAGACGAGGAATAATCCCAATGTCAACCGCGAAGTTCGGGGTTTCTCGGTCCAAATCCATAACATTCCTGAAGTGCTGCAATGGCTGGCTAAAAAAATAGAAAAAGACTTTAAGGTTAAAATTTATAATTCGGATATTCCTTTTGATGAGGAAGAATTAAAAATAATTTATTACACACTTGGGCAAATACCGCCTGAAGACTTGGCGGGAGTTCATTCGATTGTAAAAAACAGAGGACTGCAGTTAAACCTGCAAAGTGCGCCGGCCGGAGTATTTACAAAATATCATAACAATAAAGTATATGGTGCCTATGATAAAGACAATAAACGTATTTTCCTTTTTGAACTGGATAAACCGTCCCAGGTGGAAAATGTCGTAAAACATGAAGTGGGCCACGCAGTTCATAGTTATAATATGAAATTTGAAGAATTCTATGTGTTTATGCTGAGAAGCGGCTGGGATGTAGCCTATCATGAACAGAAATTCATTCCCGGCAATCAGTTGTATAATATAGGATTAAGCAAAGTTATGCTGACCAAAGAAGAGGCTCTGGAACAAGTCAAATTTTTTGATTGGGATTCCATAAAAAACAAACAAGACCGTTACGGTAAATATGTTTTGATTGCGCCCGAAGGCAAAAAAGACCTCTATGCCTACAAAAATCCCTTTGAAACTTTCGCTGTTTTCTACGAAAAATCAATATAAACCATCTTTTTTCCGCTTATCTATAAATAGTTGTTGACCTTTACTAGGCCCTGAATTTATAATTTAAGGACTAAATTTTTGAATTAGTATATTATTTTTAGGAGGCATAGTTTGAAAAGGACGTTTCAGCCAAATAGCAGAAAAAGAAGCAAAACTCATGGTTTTCTGGTGCGCATGCAGACCCATAATGGTCAGAATGTAATTAAAGCTAGAAGAAAAAAAGGAAGGACTAGATTAGCTGCCTAAGCTGTTTTCTTTGAATAAGAACCTTAAACTTAAAACAAGTAAAGAATACGCTGATACATTAAATCATGGTAAAAAGTTAACAGGAAAAGGGCTTGTTATCTATTTTAAACAATCAGAACAACTAAAAGTAGGAATAATAGCCAGTAAAAAAGTAGACAAACTAGCTGTAGGGCGTAATAAAATAAAAAGAACGGTGAGAGAAATTTTCAGGTTAAACAAACCGTTTGTGGTTGGGGACTATGTAATCATCGCCAAATCTAGCATACTGAAAATGAGTTACCGTGACATAAAAGAAGATTATGAGAATATTTTAAATAGAATAGACCAAAAAAATGTTAAGACTAATTATAATTAAAATCCTGCGTTCCTATCAATTTTTGTCTGCGTTCACTATTAAAAAATGCAGATTCATGCCGACTTGTTCCGAATATTCAATACTAGCCCTGGAAAAATATGGATTATTTCAAGGCTTAAAAAAATCTGTGATACGTATCAGCAAATGCCATCCCTGGAATCCTGGCGGATACGATCCGGTATAGTATAAGGAGTTAGCTATGCATCCTATTAAATATCTGGTTGACCACATGATGCTTCCCATACTGCAATTTTTTTATCAGTTTTCCGGAAATTACGGGACAGCTATTATACTGCTTACCATCACTTTAAAATTAATATTATTCCCCCTAACTGTGAAACAAACAAAATCAATGTCGGAAATGAAAAATATTCAACCGAAAATGAAGGAAGTACAGACGAAATATAAAGATAACCCGCAAATGATGCAGATGAAAATCATGGAATTATATAAAGAACATAAGGTAAATCCGTTTGGAGGTTGCCTGCCTACCCTTATTCAGCTACCGTTTTTTATAGCTATATTTGTAAGCTTGTCCAGTCCTCAATTTAAAAGTTTAATAACTGCCGAAGGGGCCAAGGCTACTTTCTTCTGGATTAACAATCTCGGTGGTCCGGACAAAACCATGATATTACCTTTGCTTGTAGCTCTTTCAACCTATTATTCACAAATGACCATGAGTCCCGGACTTTCCAAAGATGACCCTCAAATGAAAATGTTTGCCTATATGCCTTTTTTGATGTTTTTCATTGCTATGAGCATGCCCAGCGGGGTACTGATTTACTGGGCATTGTCTCAATTTATTACAGCTGTTCAGCAATACTTTCTGAATTTGAAGCCAATAAAAAAATAACTTTTTGAAAGGAGATATTAATATGGGTTTATTTGACATTTTTAAAGGATCGGAAGAAAAAACAGAAAACAATCAGATTTCGGAGGATTCCGGAAACACCATCAATGATGATATGCATAACATCGCTAAAGATACGTTAACTGAAATTTTAGACCTGATGGGATTTTTTAATGTAGTAAAAATACTGAATTTTGATACAACTTTTGTATCGCTGGAAATCAAAGGAGATGATTTGGGCAGGATAATAGGCAAAGAAGGCAACACCTTATATGCTCTGCAATATTTATTAAAAAATATATTAAGTAAAAAATATAAACGTCCTGTTAACGTACAGTTAGATGCCAATAATTACAGGGAAAAAAGAACTAACTCTATAACCAATATGGCTCTTGAAGCCGCACAAAAAGCTATAGCTGAAAACAGAGAGATTTTGATGCCAGCCATGAACGCCTGGGAACGCAGGATAGTTCATACCACTCTGATGGAAAATGGTAAAGTCAAAACAGAAAGCATAGGCAGAGAACAGGACAGAAAAGTTATTGTCTCTCCAAAATGACCCTGGCTCCTTTTGCTGACACTATAGCGGCTATTTCCACACCGTTGGGGATTGGGGGAATAGCTGTTATAAGGATCAGCGGTCCTGATACTGTAAAAATTGTTAAACAGGTTAGCTCCCTGAATAAACCTGTTCCTAATCAGATTCGTTTTACATCTTTTTTTAGTCCTGATAAAAATAAAATAGATGAAGGGCTGCTTTCATTTTTTAAAGGGCCTTTTTCTTTTACCGGCGAAGACATGGCTGAACTCAACTGCCATGGAGGGTATGTGGTTGCTCAAAAGCTTATAGATACGCTCCTTCGGCTAGGCGCCAGGCAGGCAGACAAAGGCGAGTTTACCATGCGGGCTTTTATTAACGGCAAAATAGATCTGATGCAGGCCGAGTCGGTGATCGATTTAATTGAGGCCAAAACAGAAAAAGCTTCCGGCATTTTCGTCCATCAGCTGGAAGGCAGATTGTCCAAAAAAATTCAGACTATCCGCGAGCAGTTACTCAAACTTATAAGTCATCTTGAGGTTCATCTTGATTATCCTGAAGAAGAAGATTTAAAAAAACCCTCTGACTATGCAAATATTATTAAGGACCTGGTCAGCCGAATAGACCACTTGTTAGCTACATATAACACCGGCCGGCTGCTCAAAGAGGGCATTTTAACGGTTATAGCAGGTGCGCCAAATGTCGGTAAATCCAGCCTTCTTAACGCGCTTTTAAAAGATAACCGGGCAATAGTAACTGATATTCCCGGGACAACCAGAGATACAATCGAGGAATGGATGCAATTGGAAGGTATCCCCTTTAAATTTGTGGATACTGCCGGTTTGCGGAACAGCCAGAATAAAATAGAAATAATCGGTATGGGCAAAACTAAAAAATTAATAAACAAGGCTGATCTGGTTTTATTGATGTTAGATGCCGGAAGAGATCTGAATAAAGATGACCAGGCCATTTTAAAAAAACTTGATCCTAAAAAAACCGTCGTTATTATCAACAAAATTGATCTTCCTAAAAATTGCTCGAAAAAAATTACCGAGCTCCCCTCCCTGAAATTTTTTTCTTCTAATATTTATCAGTTATCGGTTAAAAAAAGAAAAGGGCTGACAGCTCTGGAAAAAGGCCTGGTCAAATTCGCTCAAAAAAATTTTCTGACAGCTAGCGAACAAAAGGACGCGATTATCAGTAATGACAGACAAAAAGAACAGCTCATCAGCGCTAAAAAAACTTTATCCTCGGCTTTGAAATCAATAAAAAAGGGCCTTTCCGAGGACCTCTGGTTGATTGATCTCCGTCTGGCATTAAGCACCCTAGGCTCCATAATCGGTGAAGATATCAGCGAAGAAGTGCTAAATGATATTTTTTCCAGATTTTGCGTGGGAAAGTAAAAAATGGCGGGCGCTTTGCGCCAAAATCCGAATGGAATGGGCCTAAACGGGCGCGGCTGGGGCACTCCGCGGGGCAGCCGCGCCCTCGAGTGACGACTACGACGATTTCAAGGTTTTCGGGTCAGCGTTGCTGACCTGTTGGCTCTCGGGGAGAGCCAAACCCTTGCGGCAAATTCTTTTGAATTTCTTGAAGTCCTCAGTATACTAAAAGGTATGACAAACCTCCCACAAGTTGTATCTAATATTCCCCCGTCCGTTCAATGGCTCATCGACACCATTTGTAACGAAATCGAGCACGGCAAGAAACTCACCTACTGGAATATCGGCAAGCATATCAAGGAACATAATACCTTCAAAAAAGGATGTCAGAATTTAACAATCTCAGAAGAAAAGAAGCATACCAAAATCGATTTGAAAGATATCTAAAAGAATTGAACAGCGAAAACAAATGGAAGTTGCTTGATGAGTTTTTTCAAAAGAACCTAGATCAAATCGATGTTTTAAATGAGCAGAAGATGAATGAAAGCATAAACAATTTACTTCAAGACATATATTCAAATTAGATTGGCTGGTCAGTTGGCGCTCTAAGAGAGCCAAAACCTTGTGTAAATTCTTTTGATTTATTTGAGCTGGGAGTATAATCAAATGAGAATGACAGGCATTAAATATGTAATTGAACATTATCCAGCGGTAATTGCAATACTTGGCACTTTGTCTGGACTTGTTTCGGTGTTACTGGGTGCAATAATATCAGCAAATGGAAATAAGATAAAACAGAAAGAGTTACAGCTTACAGAACAACAATTTATCTCGGACAAAAAACATCAGATCTCAAAGGAAAAGTATCAGAAATTGTTTAAGGAAAGGATTGAGGTTTACAAACAAATATTTATTGAGCTTAAGAAACTAAGTAAAAACCTGCGTGTTGTAGGGAATGCCCTATATAGGGTTGATCAATTTGGTTGTGATAGAACCGAAGTAATCACCACAGAAAAGGTTAACGTAAAGACTTTGCAAACCCTTTTCAAATTAATTGAGGATAATAGTTTTTTGATTTCAGAAAAAACCCTTGAGTTAGTTAAGGGTCTTGAAGATTTTTACTGGAAATACAGAGCTGAAACGGATTCTTTGTATGATGTAGGGGCAATTGGCCCTGATGATATTGATGATGCGATAGAAAGCGATCATAAGAAATTTTATGAGGAACAGGTCAACAGAATAAAAGAGTTCTATATACAGATCGAACAAGAAATATCATCAATGAAAAAGGATATGGGGTTTAACTGATAACAACGGGTGCAATATTCGTTACAATCTATTATCAAGAGCAGTGTTCGAATTAAGCATTTACCTGCTGACACTTGAGTAATATTAGTTGAAGGAATAAAGTATATAATATGGATGCAGCAATAATTAAAATATTTTTTTGCATCGCTTATATAAAGGGCCTTATGCCTTCGCCTATCGTTTTATTAGTACTATTAGGGCTTGTATTATTTTACCCTCTTCGAAACAATAAAAGAGTTCTATTTCGAATATTGACTTGGGCATTTTTTGTTCCACTATCGTTTAACTTAATGACTATGTCTGCTGGACTAACCTATAATGAGACCGAAAGTAGACTTATATCGCTTATTGTTTCTTTAGTAGTAGGCGTCATATATATTGCGGCACCACTTTTAATTAATAGACTACAAAAATTTAAGCTTAAATTTATTGTTATTGGCGTATTATTAATATTCATTTTGGTTATCCCTGTATTCATCAAGTATGTGTTTTAAGGTTTAGCTAAGAAAATTTTCACATTTTTTTTTATAAATCTTAGCAAAATCCATCATTTCAATGACATCTAGACGACGTTCTCCAGATTCTATTTTAGAAATGTATGATTGTGGTTTATTTAACAAGAGGGCAACATCAATTTGCTTTAGATTAGCCTCACTTCTAGCTTGTTTAAGCCTATCAATAAGCTTTAAGTACTTTTCTTTATAAATTGTTTTAGCCATAAATAGTTTGAAACCCCGATAATTTTATGATATATTCCAAATCAGGATATACCATAATGGAATATTAACTCAATGCGCAAAATTTTGCTTTTCTTCAAAATGAAATTCGAGCCGATTTTTCGTGACGTAGCTAAAAACTTAGACAGGAGCAAGGTGAGATAGTGGGCTGGCTTGCCGAGTCGAAGCTTTGCGACAACTATCTTTTACTTGTCCGCCTTCACTATGTTTCGGCGTGACAGTCTTCGCTAATCTCCTCGACTTCTCGTCGCTAAGCGAAGACTGGCGGAGAGAGAGGGATTCGAACCCTCGATACCTTGCGGTAAACCACCTTTCCAGAGTGGCGCCATAGACCAACTAGGCGATCTCTCCTTAATCGAATAAAGGCAATTATATCAACGAATACTTCTATTTGCTATAATATTTTTGCCACTTGGACAGAAAATACCTTGGCAAATAAACAACCTGTTCAAAATTAACAACAGCATGCTAAAATTAGCACGGATTATGAAATTTAACATCTTTGATTTTTTACTACCCAGAGAAACCAAATTTTTTCATTACATGCTGGACCACGCGAACTGCTTTGCAGAAGCATCAGTGCTTTTCAGAGACCTGTTAGCTAATCTGGAAACTATGAAAGAAGACGAAAAAAAATTGCTGCTTTTATCAATTAAAGAATGCGAAAGCCGCGGGGATTCCATAGAAAAGAAAATGATCGATGAACTGAATCAGACTTTCATCACCCCGATCGATCGGGAAGATATTCACACTCTTGCTATTAAACTCGACAGAGCTATTGATATTTTGAACAATCTTGCTAAAAAAATAGATATTTATAAAATCAATAAAGTCCCAAGTAATGCAAACAAATTCGCTGATATTATTATTGCAATCGGACAATTAATGGTTTTACTCATCAAAGAACTGGAAAACAAAAGAAATGTCGAACAGATACAGGTAAAAATGCACTTTCTGGAAAATGAAGCTGACGACCTGTTTCATACTTCCATAGCAGAGTTGTTTAGCCTGAAACATGCACCAATTGATATTATCCGTTACAAAGAATTATATGAACATCTTGAGTCTATTGTGGACGCGGTAGACTATGTAGGCAAAATTATTCGCGGCATTAAAGTAAAACAAGCTTAACAGATTGTTAAGTGAAAAATGTTAGGTGTTAAATGTTGACTCTCGTTATTATTATTGTCGTTTTCGCTTTGATTTTCGATTTCATTAACGGTTTTCATGATGCCGCTAATGCAATTTCAACAATTGTCGCTTCCAAAACTTTAACACCCTTACAAGCTGTCTTTCTGGCTGGTATCTCAAACTTTATCGGTTATTTCACTTTCGGTACCGCTGTAGCAAAAATGGTGGGAAAAGGTGTGGTAAATATTGATTTCATAACCTTACACATAATATTGGCAACTATTGTCGGGGCAATTATCTGGAACCTGATTACCTGGTTTTTTGGTATACCCACATCCAGCAGCCACGCTTTGATAGGAGCCTTGATAGGCGCAGGGATAGCTTCCGCTGGGATCCAGGTTATAATTGTCAGCGGGCTAATGAAGATCTTTCTATTTATTTTTATAGCACCTTTATTGGGAATGCTCGGTTCAATTGTTTTTACCATAATTATTATTCGATTAGCAAAAAAGTTAAAACCACAAAAAGCTACAAAAATATTTAAAAGATTGCAACCGATAGCTACAACATTTTATAGTATCGGGCACGGCACCAATGATGCGCAAAAAACTATGGGTATAATAGCTTTAACTTTGTATACCTCTGGAATAAATAAATCTTTCATAATAAATGATTGGGTGGTGTTGGCTTGTTATAGTGCAATCTCTATGGGAACTCTGTTCGGAGGTTGGAGAATTGTTAAAACCATGGGAACAAATATAATAAAAATCCGCCAGATGGAAGGCTTTTGTGCCGATACAGCCGCTGCTTTTGTTTTGTTAGGTACAGCGCATGCGGGAATACCGGTAAGTACAACCCATGTTATTGCCGGTTCAATTATGGGTGTTGGAACTGTTGAACATGTGAATAATGTACGCTGGATCACAGCCAGACAAATAATATGGGCCTGGTTGATTACAATTCCAATTGCGGCTCTTTTTTCCAGCATCACCTATTTTCTGTTTTCCTTTTTTATTCAGTAGTGTCATGAATATCCTGATTATTTACAAATCTGTTCATCATAAAAATACTGAAAAACTTGCACAGGTTCTTGCCGAACAACTGAAAGCCGACCTAAAACAACCGCAAGAAGTGAAAGCGGAACAGCTAAGTTCTTACGATATTATAGGGTTCGGTTCTGGGGTCTTTTTCAGCCAATTGCATCAAGACCTTTTAAAATTGGTTAAATATCTGCCTGAATTAAACAAAAAAGTGTTCATATTTTCGACCCGAGGAACTGTTGTTGATTTTTTTTATCACTCCTCTCTAAAAAGTCTATTAAGAAACAAAGGCGCAGAACTTGTCGGGGAATTTTCGTGTAGAGGATATGATACATTTGGATTATGGAAATTTTTCGGTGGAATTGCCAAGGGTCACCCTGATACAAAAGATATTAAATTAGCCATTAATTTCGCTGAAACATTAAAAAGTAAATTAAAAGTTTAAAAATTCTTTTGATAATGTAAAATTCTAGGTTATGATTATAGGCATAACTGATCACCCGGTATAAAAAATGATTATAAAAAAAATCAGGATAAAAAATTATAAATCTATTTATAATTCAGGCCTTATCGAAGTTGGGGCATTAAACTGTTTAATAGGCAAGAATAACTCAGGCAAATCAGCGTTCCTGGAAGCCATACATAAAATTAATCCTTATTTACCATCCTCTTCAGCCAGCCTTTATGATATTCTTGACGCCCCTAAAAACAAAACAGATTTTGTTAATGAATCCACAGTTATTGTTGAGGCGGAATTCGAACTCTCCAAGGAAGAAACTGAAATTATTTACCTGAAATTCGGAAATCATTGCTTAAAATCAAACCTAATAAAAATTACTAAAAACTACAGCAATCAGTTTGTTTGGGATTTTGAGGTTGATGAGAACGTTTATATCAATCATATTATTTTTAAACGTCAATTACCTGTAGAATTTGGCAACCTGCTCAAAGATATCGCTACTATTGAAGAATGCCTGACAGAGGCCAGAAAATTCGAGAACCCGCCTAAAACAGTTACATCCTTTATTAATCAACTGGAAATTCTGCAACTCCGGTCTATGAAAGAAGAAATAATAGATGGATATCTTTCCTCTTTCCTGCCTAAAATTCATTATTTAAAAACCATACCTGATTTTAATAATAATCTTTCTCTTAAATACATTAATAAAGATCTTTATAGCGATATGAACAAGGAGAGCGTCAATCCGTCGACCGCTTTTTGTAAGCTTATAAATGCTGATATTGATGAATTAATTTTCGGAGATGCTACAGAGGTGAAACTAAAGCTGGAACAAATGGCCGACCAGATTAATAATGAGCTGTTTCATTTATTCCCCGATTTCAAATCATACAGACTTCGCTTTGATAACAAGTACATTGTTGTTGATAACAACATAGTAGACTCAATGTTTAAAATTTTTGTAATTGATACATCTAATAATGTTGAAATCCCTATAGAAAAATTCAGCAGTTCGTTTGTCTATATCCTATCTTTTATAAGTACTTTACAGTTCTTTAAATTTAAAAGTAAAAACACAATAGTCCTAACAGAAAATCCCGCGCTTATTTTGCACCCTGAAAATCAAAAAATTTTCAGAGAAATAATGGAAACAAAAACATCCGAGCAATTCCAGATTTTTTATACCACCCATTCTCCCTTTATGCTTAATAAAAATTCTAAAAATATCTATGCTGTTTATCATTCCGCCCAAGATGGAACAACGGTTACCCAAAACGTTGATAAGAAAAATGATGACGGAACGTTAAGGTTGCTGGATTTTGCTGAGATTTAAAAATCTTGAGGTGTTTTAGTTTTTAAATATTCTTCTCAAAACTACGTAAAAAGTTTCTTTTCTGAACGGTTTGACAATATAATAATGTGCACCCATCTGCATTGCCTGTATCACTCTGTTCTTGTCTCCAAGAGCTGAAACCATTACTATCTTTGTTTTTGGCTTCATTTTCACCAATTCTGGCAAAACGGCAAGCCCGTCTTTCTTGGGCATAGTTATATCAAGGGTAATCAGGTCCACATCTTCTGTTATTTTATTCAAAACATCAATAATTTCCTCACCATTGCTGGCTGAACCTAAAATATTAAACCCGAAATCACTCAATGTTCGGCTGACTATCTTAACCATAGCCATGGAATCATCTACAATAACGGCAGTTAAGGGTTGACCATTTTCCTTGGTCCCAATATATTGTATTTCATCGTTAGTATTGATTAACATCGTTTCCCCTCTGTTTAGAATATATATTTTTTATAGGTTAACATTAAATTTCATATTTTGTCTACATTCTGGAGCATTAAAATTCTTAAAAATTTGATATATTAAAATTTAATAAAGTATGTGCTATGATTAGGTAAATTTCGATAAAATTCATAAAATAAAATGAAAAAAATATTATTCCTGCTTTTTTTAATTGTCCTATCCTCATCCTTTGGTTTCGTGCATCCCAGACAAGTTAAAATAAAAACCCTTGCAGAGATGCAAAAAGAACAAATGAATAAACGTATTTTAAGTTCCTATTCTGTCTTTGCCTTATCCGCCGGCAACCTGTTTTATCCGGGCTTTTCCATACAGGAAGGATTTTATAGCCTTGAGTACGGCCTTATAACCAAAGATTTATTCAGTTATAAATTCAGTTTAGGAGCAGGTTCCAACAAGGATAGCGCCGGCAACATTATGAAAACTTATCCGCTGGATTTTGACATTTTAGTCGGTTATGGGATTATGTCTCGAATTGATACTTATTTGGGAGCGGGAGCGGGCTATACAATAATTCAGGATTATATCAATAAACAGGGACTTAATTACCATTTTATCGGAGGTCTTAACTTTTCTCTTTCCCAACAGTCTTCTTTTTTTATTGAATACAAAAGATATTTTCTAAATATAGATGCTGTTGATTTAAATTCCGAATTACTGAAATTCGGGTTTACTTTTAAATTCTATCCTCAGGCTAATACAATAAATGGTGAAAACTAGTTATTCATATCCTTATATGATATGATAAAATAAAATAAAAAGGGGTGGTGATTAAATGGTTCTTGATTTAAATGTGTCCATGAGAGAGAAAAACAATATACCGATTATAGACCTGGAGGGTGAGATTGACGTTTATACCTATCCAAAGTTAAGTGATGCCTTGAAAATAATTTTTGAGAAATATCCAAGCACTAAAGATTTGATAATTAACCTGGGGAATGTTCGTTATATAGACAGTACCGGGTTGGGCGTAATTGCCAATGGGGCCAGTCAAATCTCAAAAATATCCAACGGTTATGTTACTATCATCAATGCAACCCCGCAAATACGAAAAATATTTGATGTGTCAGGTCTGATATCGACGAACTTTAATCTTTATGACAATGAAGATACAGCTCTAAATCAAATCAACAGCAAGAACAGTTAAAAAGGAGGGGCCAGCATGGTTGAACCGATAAAAATTGAGTTATCTATCCCCAGTTTATCTGATTACGTAGGAGTAGCTCGTTTGGCTGCCTCCGGTATTGCAAATCGTATGAAGTTTACTCATGAGGATATTGAAGATATAAAGATCGCTGTTTCTGAAGCTTGCACCAATGCCGTGCAATATGCCTACGGAGACAAAATTGGGGAAATTAAAATTATTTTCCTCATCCACGATGACTTTCTGGAGATAAAGGTTGTCGATCACGGAAGAGGATTTGAGGTAAATGAACAGTCTGAAAATAATTTATCTGACCCCGATAAAATCGGACTGGGACTGGGAATTGTATTCATGCGCAGTTTAATGGACAAAGTCACCCATACCTCTACGCCGGACAAGGGAACTGAAGTCATTATGATCAAAAAACTCCCTGTCAAAAATGACTGATTAGTCCATAGCTTTAATGTTAGTTGTTATTGGTCTTCTTAATTTAATCGCAATTGGTATAGGAACCATGCTGATTAATCTCTCCGAAGGAGAGTCTATTATAAGCATGGTTTCTTTCTGGATAGGCATAGTAATAATCATTGGTAGTTTGTATTTTTTCGGACTTTCCATCTTTGCTCCAAACATAGCGGGAATATCATAAATTTTCATTAAAAATTTAATACCTCACTATTGGCGAATTAAGCCTGCCGTGCTAAACTATGACCTAATTTTTTAAAGCTCTAAGGAGCTAAATACACATATTTACCCTTTGTTAAATAGCGTGTGGCAAAAATTGCTGCTGTTTAAACCAGGTAAATAGAGGAAAAACAAAATCGGAGGTTTTTAAATGACAGAGAAAAATGTAACGGAAGAAATTAAGGAAAACGAAAAGGAACAGGAAAAGGTTGCAAAAAAAGAAGCAGTACCCAGTATAGCTCCCAAAAAAATCATCCCGGAAAAAGTCGTTTCCATGAGGCAACTCCTGGAAACCGGAGTTCATTTCGGGCATCAGACCAGACGCTGGAACCCAAAAATGAAACCTTATATTTATACTTCACGTAATGATATACATGTTATAGATTTACAAAAAACATTGGTTTATATTAATAAAGCTTATGATTTTATCAAGGAAAAAGTTTCCAAAGGCGCTACAATTTTATTTATCGGCACCAAAAAACAGGCACAATCCGCAATAGAAGAAGAAGCAAAGCGTTGTGGTATGCCCTATGTCAGCAACCGCTGGCTGGGTGGAATGCTTACGAATTTCGAAACAATAAAAAAATCAGTAAATAGAATGAAAGAAATAGAAACCTGGAAAGAAAACGGCTTGTTTGATTCATTGGCTATTAAAGAACAGTCTGTATTATCAAAAAAATGCAGTAAAATTCAGTTCCATCTTAATGGCATGAGAGAAATGGTCAAATTGCCGGACATAGTCTTTATCGTAGATACAAAAAAAGAAGAAATTGCCGTTCATGAAGCTAATGTTTTAAAAATTCCTATTGTCGGCATTGTAGATACTAACTGTGATCCGGATTTAATAAACCATCCTATCCCAGCTAATGATGATGCAATTAGAACAATTAAGCTTCTGGCCAGTATAATTGCCAATGCTGTGCTGGAAGGAAAGAAGCTTCTGCCTGTGACCGGCGACGAAGCAATAACCAAAGAACTGGAAAATGTTTTAGTTTCTGCTGCGCCTGAGGCATCTGTGCCAGCCGAAACTGCTGCAGCACCTTTGGCTGAGGAAGTGCCTATGGACCAGGATGACTTTGAAAAAAGTCTTGAATTACAGGAAATGTATGAAGACATGAATGTAGTGGAGGATTAAGCAAATGGCCAATATAACTAACGCTCAAATACAGGAATTAAGAGTTAAAACAAATGCCGGAATGATGGATTGCAAAAGAGCTCTTCAGGAATGCAACGGAGACATGGAACAGGCTGCAGACCTTTTGCGTAAAAAAGGAATTGCTAAAGCCTCGAAAAGAAGCGAACGCGAAGCCAGAGAAGGTATTATTAAAATTCTTCTGAACACCTCTAAAGATGAAGCTTATATGGTCGAATTGAATTCTGAAACCGACTTTGTTTCCAGAAATGAAAATTTCCAAAATCTGGCAGGTGAGTTATTGAAATTGTTGGAAAAAAATAAAAGCAAGGATATGGAAACATTTGCTGCTGTTAAATATGACTCCAAGAAAACTGTAAAGGACGCAGTTGATGAGCTTGGTGGTGTTATTGGGGAAAAAATAATTTTAAACAGGATCTACTCAACAAACGTAAGCGCTAATGATTGTTTGGGTGCTTATGTACATTCCAACAATAAAATCGGTGTAATTGTAAACTTAATAAACGGCAAAGGCAATGAAGACCTTGCCAAGGATATCAGCATGCATATAGCCGCCTCCAACCCAAGCGGTATTAGTGTTAATGATATACCTGCAGCTGATATTGCCAAAGAAAAGGAAGTTTTAAGGACACAAATTATTAATGAAGGCAAGCCGGAGAATATGGCAGACAAGATAGTTGAGGGAAAAATCAGAAAATATTACGAGGAAGTTTGTTTGCTGGAACAAAATTTTGTTAAAGACCCCAATGTTAAAGTTAAAGATATACTTGCTGAAGCCAGCAAAAAAGCAGGTAAAAATGTATCGGTAAAAAGTTTTATTCGTTTTGCTATCGGTTAAACAAGTAAAGGACATTAATATGGAATCGCTAAGTAAATATAAAAAAGTTCGCAGAGCTTACGGATTAGATGAAATTGCCCTCGTTCCCCAAAAAACAACAATTGATATGAATGATGTAGATATCTCGGTAAAAATAGCCGGATTAGAATTAAAGGTACCTATTATCGGTTCGGCAATGGATGGCGTTATTGATACCAAAACAGCAATACTTATGGGCAAACTCGGCGGATTGGGCATTTTAAATCTGCATGGTGTCCAAACCCGTTACGATAATCCGGATCAGATACTGGAAAAAATTTCTTCTGTTTCCAATACTGAATATGTGGAATTAATGCAAAAAATATATCAGGAACCCATTAAAGAAGAACTGATTACTAAAAGAATAAAAGAAATTAAATCTAATGGCGCTTATGCTGTTGTCAGTTCAATTCCACAAGATGCCGATCGTTTTGGTAAAATCGCAGAAAAGGCTGGGGCTGATGCTTTTCTTGTACAGTCAACAGTCGTTTCCGTTGAACATTTTTCAACTCATTATGGCGCCCTTGACCTTTCCAGACTAGTCAAAGAGCTCAAAATACCGGTTATGGTCGGTAATTGTACTGCCTACGAAACGACACTAAGCCTTATGAAAACAGGTGTGGCTGCGATATTTATAGGTGTAGGCCCAGGAGCAGCATGTACATCCCGTGGAGTATTGGGAATCGGGGTACCTATGGCTACTGCGGTTGCTGATGCCACTGACGCAAGGACAGATTATTTCAGAGATACGAATCGTTATGTACCTATTATTGCTGATGGTGGTATTGCTACCGGCGGAGATATTTGCAAAGCTATTGCCTGTGGAGCTGATGCCGTTATGATCGGTTCTCCACTGGCTAAATCAAAAGAAGCTCCCGGACGGGGCTATCACTGGGGTATGGCAACACCCAATGCTACCCTGCCCCGTGGCACCAGAATAAAAGTAGGGACCATAGGCTCCCTGGAATCAATTATCCATGGACCTGCGGTTTATGATGACGGTACCCAGAACTTTTCCGGTGCGCTAAAAACATCAATGGGAACTTTAGGTGCAAGAAATATTAAAGAAATGCAGGATATAGAAATTATTATCGCTCCTTCTCTGCTTACCGAAGGAAAAGTTTATCAAAGAGCTCAGCAGTTAGGGATGTACCATAAATAATGCTATTAATTCTTGATTTCGGTTCTCAATATTCAAAACTTATAGCCAGACGTGTCAGGGAATGTAAAGTTTATTGCGAAATCATTCCCGGAGATTCTTCTCTGGAAAAAATAAAAGCTCATAACCCCGAAGCTATTATTCTTTCAGGTGGACCATCTTCAGTTTATGATGATAATGCTCCCAAATGCGATAAAGAAATTTTCAAATTGGGCATACCAATTTTAGGCATCTGTTATGGTCTGCAGTTAATGGCTTATTTGTTAGGTGGAGAAGTTGTTCATTTTAAAAAACATGAGTATGGAAAAACAGAGTTGATTATCGATGACAGCTCAGACCTTTTTTCGGGAATTTGGGAAAATATTACTGTATGGATGAGCCATGGTGACAGTGTTACCAAACTCCCGCCAGGCTTCGGGAAAATCGCCCATTCCGATAATACTCCTTTTGCCGCTGTTGCCAATAAAGAAAAAAAATTCTATGGTGTTCAGTTCCATCCTGAGGTTGTGCACACTCAGCAGGGGACGGATATTATTAAAAATTTTGTTTATAATATTTCCGGACTATCTCCATCCTGGAACATGAAAAATTTTGTTGAAGAAACAATTGAAGAAATCAGACAAACAGTAGGTAAAGAAAAAGTTTTGTTAGCTTTGAGCGGAGGTGTAGACTCCACCACCACAGCTGTCCTTTTGCAAAAAGCTATAGGAGACCAGTTGGTTTGTATGTTTATAGACCAGGGATTTATGCGAAAAAATGAAGCGCAAAAAATTGTTGAACTGTTTAATAAACATTTTAAAATCAGACTTATACACATTGATGCTTCCATACAATTCTTTGAAAAAATCAAAGATGTTATTGATCCGGAGCAAAAAAGGAAAATTATCGGGCATGAATTTATTCATACTTTTGAGGTGGAGGCAAAAAAACTTAAAGGCAATATTCCTTTTCTAGCACAAGGCACTTTATATCCTGATGTTATTGAAAGTGCGACAACTGGTGTTTCTAAAAACGCAGCTAAAATAAAAACGCATCATAATGTTGGCGGTTTGCCTGAAAAAATGAATTTCAAAATAATCGAACCTTTAAAAAAACTTTTTAAAGATGAAGTACGACAAGTAGGAGTTGAACTGGGGGTCCCTGAAACTATTGTTTTTCGTCAGCCCTTCCCGGGCCCTGGCTTAGCCATCAGGATTATCGGCGAAGTTACACCCGAAAGAGTTAAAGTTGTTCAGGAAGCTGATGACATAGTAATGGCTGAAATCAAAAAAGCCGGACTATATCGCAAGCTCTGGCAGGCCTTTGCGGTCCTGCTGCCTATCCGTTCAGTGGGTGTAATGGGTGATAAACGTACATATTTAAGCACTATTGCTGTTCGTGTGGTAACGAGTGAAGACGCCATGACTGCTAATTGGGCTCATCTGCCCTATGATGTGCTGGGAACGATATCTAACCGGATCATAAACGAGATCCCGGAGGTAAATCGCGTAGTATATGATATCACCTCCAAGCCACCTTCCACTATTGAGTGGGAATAAAAACTATCAATTACCTTATTCAGCTTTTACATCGCCTTCTAAAGTAATAACCAGCTTTCTGATTGCTATATCTTTGCCTGACAACTTAACCGCTTCTTCAGCTATTCTATACAAGCCTGAACAGCAGGGAACAATCATAATCGCTACGGTTAATGAATAGATCACGTTTTGTTTGATTATCTCAGCTATTTTCGTAATATAACTCTCACTGTTATCCAGCTTCGGACAGGCAATTACCAGCTTTTTGCCTTTTAATAACTTGCCGTGAAAATTATTCAGGGCAAAAGCTGTACAATCAGCAGCAATCAACAGGTCCGATTTATTGAAATATGGCGCTTGCGGTGAAACCAACTGAAGTTGTATCGGCCACTGGCTAAGTTCGGACATTAAATTATCATTACCGTTACTATTTTGTTCAGTAGAAACCTTCTTTTTGATTTCTTTGGCCATAGTACCGGGGCATCCGCAAGCCAGTTTCGGTGATTCTTTCTCTTGCGCTCCATGAACAAGTTTGGCCGCAGCTTCTCCCTGCGATTTCAAGACATGCTCATATGTTATTTGAGGATTGTAATCCTCGCTATCTCTTTCCACCACTTTTAGGGCTCCTGTGGGGCAAACATCAAGGCAGGCACCCAGCCCATCACAAAAAATCTCCCTTATAAGTACTGCTTTGCCTTCATTATCAAGCTCAAGAGCTCCCTCTGCACAAGCTTTAGTACATAATCCACAGCCATTACAACTATCCCGGTCAATTTCAATAATCTTTCTCAGGCCCATAATCTCACTCCTGTTAGCGAGCGCATCAGCTGATGCTACTTTTTCTTGCTTGCCAGGGTCAAATCTTCAATTTCTTTTAATACAGCGTCAACATCCAGACCATGAGCGGCCAAGCCCTCACCGATTGTTTCAGAATGTGCCAGCATACAACCCAAGCATCCAACTCCATGCTTCTGCATAATCGAAATTGAATCGGGATATTCGTTTAACATATCTATAATCTTCATATCTTTAGAAATCATGCTGTAACCTCCTTTCAGGTGAGTATATTATAAAAGCTTTAAAAATAAATTCAATAAAAATTATCAATTACAGTAAATTTTGTACGATAATATATTATGAAATATAAAATTATCGGACTGCTAAATTCCTCTTTACCTTTTATACCTGAAAAAACCAGGATAATTATTAAACCCAACGAAATAAAATGGCTTTTCGGACAAATTACCAATAAACATCCTGAAAATGTTCATTTCATATATACAAACATTTCAGGCTATCTGTTCCTGATTATAAAGGATGAGCAAATCTGGTTAAACTTGCATAAAAAAATATCTTTTCGCTATCGACATCTGATTGCTCCAAACACCGGTGATAATGAACCTACTGTGGAAAATAATGAAGGCTACATTTATTGCACTAAAAAAAGCAAGAATCAGGCTTTAAAAGAAAAAATGGAACGTTTTGACTATACAATCCATAAACCTGTTTTCCCTCAAGTCCTTGCCCCCGGTATTTGGTTTGTTCCCGGAATGCTGCTAAGTGAAAAGGAAATAAATATTCAAAAAAATTTATTAAAGTTCTTAAGTAATAACCTCGGAATATAGCAAGCATTCTTCTTACCGTCTATAATATAACTGTGAAAAATTTTTCTTCAACCTGGTTAATAATAAGTATAGCAATATTTTTTCGGCTTTGCCTGGCCTTTCTTATACCTCCTTCAGCCGATGAAAGCTATTACCTGTTATGGGCCAAACATCCGGCATTATCTTATGTGGATCATCCTGGCATGATTGCCTGGATCAATATTCTTTTTATCTTCATTTTCAGGGAACCATTATTTGCTATACGCTTAGCCTCCTTATTTTGCCTTGGCAGTACACTTTTTTTTATATACAAAAGTTCTTTTTTATATAGTGGGAATAAAGAAAACGCCGCTCAGACAACTTTGTTTTTCCTTTTAATACCATATATTTTTATTGTTGGAATAACCATGCAGGTAGAACAACCCCTCCTTTTATTTTCTTCCATGATCATTTACTTCTTTTTAAAGCTTGAACAAACACTCAATGTCAGGTACTGGTACATCTTGGCTATGGTATCCGCTTTGTGCTTGCTGAGCAAATATACAGGTGTTTTACTTATAGTTTTTCTTTTTGGTTACATACTCTATAAAAAAGAGCTTAGGCAGCTTGTCCGCTCTAAAGAGTTTCTGATTTCGTTAGTTTTGTTCTTTCTTGCCTTATTACCCCTGATATTATGGAATATGCAAAATCAATTCATTTCCTTAAGCTTTCATGCAGCAAGACTTGGTACTCAGCTTAATTTTTCCGGTTCAATAGATTTTCTGTTGGAACAAATACTTTATTTTTCTCCATTTGGTTTGTTTTATTTAATAAAAGCAATAAAAAAACAACCCAAACATCTGTTTCTTATTTTAGGGTTATTTATTTTTATCTCTTTTCTTTTTTTAAGTATGTATACCAAGGTTTGGGGGCACTGGACTGCTATCATGTATATACCCCTTGCTATTTATATTGGCATAATCTTAAACGGCATATTAATAAGAGCTAATATTTTACAAGGTTTCTTCACAATACTTCTCGTGGTAATTCTTCTGTTTACAGGACCGGCAGTACTTATACACTACCCCAAAATAATGAAAAATTATAGTCTGGGAAAAAACCTCGAACCTATTATTTATTCTTTATCCGACAACCTGTCAATAATTTCCGACTTCCATGGCTCTGTAGGACAATTGTCCTATTATTTAAATAAAACTGTCTATTTCCCCCAAGGCGAGTTCAAAAACCCCGCAGCTTGGGGCTCAAAACAATTCAGCCTTTGGTTTATGCCAAAAATTAAAACGAATGATAATGTTTTATTTTTTACTAAACCAGATGAAGAAAAAATTGCGCATCTAAAAAAGATATTTAAAGAGGTGGAAGTTTTACCTAATCCAGTGCTGACGGTTATGGAAGGTCATATTAATGAAAAACGCTTCCTGCTATGTAAATCCGCTAGATTTGACTTCATTTTTTAGTCTAAATCCTTCATCCTTCCTTCTTAACCTTTCTTTTCTATTCCCTCTCATCTGGCCGTTATGATAATTGACATCCAACTTGTTAATATGTTGTAATGTTCTCATGATAAAAACAATCATTTTGGCTGGTGGCAGCGGTACCCGACTGTGGCCTTTATCACGCACTACTTACCCCAAGCAATTTATTCAACTTTTCGAAGATAATAGCTCTTTGTTTCAGAAAACATTATTACGTAATAAAAACAGTGAATTTTTAATTGTGACTAATGAAACTCAGTATTTTTTGGTAATTGATCAGGCGGCCGATATTGGTGTCAAGCAGTTATCTTTTGTGCTGGAGCCTGTCGGCAGGAATACTGCCCCGGCTATTGCTTTGGCTTGCTTATCATTGAAACAGGATGACATAGTTCTCGTGACCCCGTCTGACCATTTGATTAATAATATTGACAACTATCAACGTCTGTTGCTCAAAGGTCAAACCCTTGCCGAAAAAGGGTTTTTGGTAACATTTGGGATAACACCTGACTACCCTGCCACAGGCTACGGCTATATTGAAGCAGAAGGTGAAAATGTATCGTCTTTCAAAGAAAAACCCGATATTAAGCAGGCGCAATCCTATCTTAAAAAAGGGAATTTCTTTTGGAACAGCGGTATGTTTATGTTTCAAGTCAGCACTTTTTTGAATGAATTAAAAGAATATGCTCCCGACATATATGAATACTCAAAAGATGCATTTAAAAAAGGTATTTATGAGCCAACTCATAAGACAACCCGCATACTGGAGTCGGATATGAAAAAAATTCCGGCAAACAGCATAGATTATGCCATAATGGAAAAAAGTAATAAGGTGAAAATGGTCAAAGAAGATATAGGCTGGTCAGATCTGGGCAGTTTTGATGAATTATTTAAAATTATTAAAAAAGATGAATCAAATAACGCTGTAATCGGCAAGCATGTCTGTATAGATTCAGAGGATAACCTGATAATTTCCAAAGGCAATAAACTTATAGCCACTATAGGGTTAAAAGACATTATTATAACCGAGACAGCGGATGCGATTCTTGTTGCCAAGCGAGGAGATTCTCAAAAAGTAAAAGAAATTGTTCAACTTTTGGGCCAGGACAAATCACCGCTTCTGGATGCGCATCTTACCGTGCACAGACCATGGGGCTCTTATACTGTTTTGCTGGAGGAGCCCAACCGCTATAAAATAAAAAAAATTGTAGTTAAACCAAAAAATAAACTATCCTTGCAAAAACACTTCCATCGTAATGAGCATTGGGTTGTAGTAAGTGGTACAGCTAAAATTCAAAACGGCAAAAAAAAGTTAATTCTTCGGGAAAATGAATCAACCTATATTCCCATGGGGCAGACACACAGATTGGAAAATCCCGGCAAAATTGATTTGGTAATGATTGAGGCGCAAGTAGGTCAATATCTAAATGAAGATGATATAGTACGGCTCGAAGATGAATTTAACAGGGTTTAGGGTTCCCTTTTAATACTATGATTTCCGGCACTTTCTATATATTTACTTATGGTTGTCAAATGAATAAAAATGATTCCGAGCTTATGGCTGGAATCCTTACAGAGGAGTGTTTACTACAGCAAACAGATAAAGCGGATCAGGCTGATTATCTGATATTTAATTCCTGCGCCGTTCGAGAAAATGCTGAAACAAGGGTATTTGGTCGTATCAGAGAATTTGCCGGTAGAAGAAAAAAACAAAAATCTTCACAAAAAATAATTCTGGCCGGCTGTATACCGCAATATGAAAAAAACAATATCTTTAAAAAGCACCCATATATAGATTATATAGTAGGAGTTAATTCCATTGAATTTTTACCTCAACTACTCTCTTCGAATACAGAACGCATAAGCCTTTCAGTTAATAAGGATACAAATTTTGTGTTCAAAAATATTCTTAGGGATAGTCGAAAACAGGCCTGGATCCCAATCATGTTTGGATGTGACAATTTTTGTTCTTACTGCATAGTGCCTTATACACGAGGCCGTGAAAAAAGCAGGAAAAAAGAAGACATTTTTAAGGAAATAGAATCTCTTCACTCTTCTAAATACACAGAAATATTTTTACTCGGACAGAATGTTAACTCCTATGGCAAAAACCTGTACATGGATTATGATTTTACCGATCTATTAACTGATATTCATAAGTATTCCCATATATCGAAAATTGATTTTCTTACTTCACACCCCAAGGATATATCTGAAAAACTTATTAGAATAATTGCCAAAAGCCCCAAAATAAATAAAGAAATCCATTTTCCTCTTCAGGCTGGCGATAACGAAATCCTGAAAAAAATGAACCGGGGTTATAGCTATGAACAGTATAAGAACCTGGTTCTGCTTATTAAAAAAATCATCCCCGATGTTAAAATTTCTACAGACTTGATTGTTGGCTTTCCCGGGGAAACGGAAAAACAGTTTCAAAATACTGTAAAAGCAGTCCAGGAACTGGGATTTTACAGGGTTAATACCGCTGCTTTTTCTCCCAGAAAAGGCACTAAAGCAGCTGAAATGGACAAACAGATTGATGAAAAAACCAGACATACAAGGCTTCTGCTTTTACAGAAGGCTGTAGACGAGTATGCTTTCTCCAAAAATACGGGTTGAAAAAACAAGCTTTTCGTAGTTTAATTTAGGGGTCATGATTAGCCCTTCTGGTAGAAAAATGAAAATATTTTCTGGCAGTTCTCATCCCAAACTGGGAGACGAAATTGCTCAATACCTTGGCATTTCTTTAGGTGATATCAAATTCTTCCGTTTCAGCTGTGGCGAAATCTTTACAAAAATTAATGAAAGTATTCGCGGAGTTAATGTATTTTATATTCAGACTGCGTCTGACAATGTTAATGATAATTTAATGGAACTTTTTATTACTATTGATGCCATTCGCAGGGCCAGCGCCAGAACAATATCAGTAGTTATCCCTCATTTCGGCTATGCCAGGCAGGATAAAAAATCCAGTCCAAGAGAACCGATTTCAGCGAAGCTAATGGCCAATTTGATCACTACCGCGGGAGCCACCAGAGTTATAACCATGGACCTGCACGCCGACCAGATCCAGGGCTATTTCGATATCCCGGTGGACCACATAACAGCTTTACCTTTGTTTGTAAGATATTTTGAAAACAAAAAATTAAATAATGTTGTTGTGGTTGCACCTGATACCGGCAGAGCAAAAACCGCTAAAAAATTTGCAGACCGCATCAAAGCAGAGCTGGCTATTTTGCATAAAACCAGGCCGGAACATAACAAGGCTGAAATAATGCATGTTGTTGGTGATGTTAAAGATAAAACCGTTATTTTATTTGATGATATGGTTGATACTGGTGGTAGTGTTACACAGGGACTCGATGCGCTTAGGAAAAATGGTTGCAATCAAGAAATGTACCTGGCAGCCACCCATGCTGTTTTCTCAGGGCCGGCAATAGAACGTTTAAGTAACGCCGGATTTAAAGAAGTTGTAGTTACAAATACTATTCCGATTCCCAAGGAAAAAAAATTCCCGGGCCTAAAAATATTATCAACAGCACCGCTTTTTGCCGAAGCTATAAGCAGAAATCATAACAATCTTTCCATCAGCGAAATTTTTAACTGAACTTATTGTTCTAAAAACTCTTTAACCCAACCACCATTTTTATTCTCTAGAGAAACTGGTGCGGCAGGATCATTTTCACGACTGCTGTCAGGACCATGAATATCACAATAATCTTTGGGGTCATGTCCAGGCCAGTATTTTTCAGTTGAGGTAACCGGACAATAAGCTGTGGCTCTTTTACCTGATGTCCAGCAGATATTCACAGGAATTAAACCTTGTGGCTTTGGGAATTCCATCTGTGGAACATTTATTAAGGCAACCTTCATAAACTCTTTCCATATTGAAGCCGGAACCATACCACCGGTAACTTTACGCATTGGCGTGCCATCATCATTGCCCACCCAGGTGGAAACCACCATTTGTGGGATATAACCTATAAACCAGGCATCTTTATAATCACTGGTAGTTCCTGTTTTTCCGGCCATAGGTCTGGGAAGTTTGGCAGCTTGCCCGGTACCGTTCTCAACAACGCCCTTCATCATATCAACCAGCGTATAAACCAGATTGGAATCGAAAACTTTCTTGCTTCTGATGTCTTCACGATACAAAACAACACCATTACGATCTTCAATTTTCTTGATAAACACAGGTTTGAAAAGAGTACCACCATTGGCAAACGCTCCATAGGCCGCGGTAAGTTCGGTCATGGAAACCTCCTGGGTACCCAGAGCCAAGGATAAAACCGGCATAAGCGGAGTTGTTATACCAAATAAACGTGCTGTTTCTATAACACTCTCTGGCCGAACCATACTCACCATCTTTACCGCCACAACATTAATAGATTTTTCTAAGGCTGCCCTCATAGGTAATCGTCCTTCATAAGTAAGAGTGTAGTTAGTAGGAGCATAAGGTCCCATAATGGTATTGAAAACTACCGGGGAATCGTTAAAAATCGTGCCTGGTGAAAGCTGTTTGGACAGGGCAGTTAAATATACGAAAGGCTTAAAGGCAGAACCTGGTTGCCTTCTGGCTTGGGTTACCTTGTTAAACTGATTATTTAAAAAATCGTAACCCCCTACCATGGCAATCACATAGCCGGTATTCGTATCCATAGCCAGCAATGCACCCTGGCTATAGTTAAGGCTTGCTGCTTTGCCATCTTCTATCGCTTTATCCACTGCCTTTTCAGCTGCCATCTGCATTTTATAATTAATTGGAGTATACACCTTTAAACCACTATTATAAGCAGCCTCTTCTCCATATAGCCCCACCAACTTATCAATTATCATACTGGTTACGTATGGAGCCTTGTATTTTAATTTCCTGCGTGGTGAGATTATCAGCGGTTCCTTCATTGCCTCCAGATATTCCGCACGATTTATTAGATGTGTTTTGTAGATTCTTTTTAAGACAACATCCTTGCGTGATAAAGTGTCCTTAAGATTTCGATAAGGCGAATAGAATTCCGGGGCTCGCAACATGCCTGCCAACATAGCGCTTTCGGCAACAGTCAGTTCTTCGGAGTGCTTATTGAAATACTGCATGGATGCGGATTCTATTCCATAACAATTATTACCCCAATAAACCTGGTTCAGGTACATTCCCAGTATTTCATCTTTGGTATAGTGTCTTTCAATTTTAATGGCTAAAAGAACTTCAGCTATTTTTCGTTGTAATCTTTTTTGTTTAGTTAGAAATAAATGGCGCGCTAACTGTTGGGTAATTGTGCTGGCACCCTGAGCTTTTTCATGTTTGATTATATCCACTACAAGAGCGCGCATAATACCAATCGGATCTATACCATGATGACGATAAAAACGTGCATCTTCCAGAGCCACAACCGCTTTTTTCATTGTTAAAGAAATCTTTGAAAATGGAACAACCACACGGTTTTCTTCTTTATGCAAATCAGCAAGTATCACTCCGTCTGCCGAATATATCTTGGTTGTTTCGTTGGGTAATGTGTTAGAAATCACAGTAACATCGGGTAATGTATACATTAAATATATAACATTAATTATTATAAACAGAGAAACAATAGCAACTATAACCGCCACAACTTTCCAGAAATTGTTAACAAATCGTTCTACTTTTTCGTTCCTTTTTTTTCGTCTGTATTTCTTCTGGGGTAACCTTGACCGGCCGGTTTTCAAGCCACTTTTTATAGGCACTCTTCTTTCAAAGACCACTCTTTGCTCCTTGCTTTAAAACTTTCCAATATGATATATTATCAAAGATTACCTATTCATTAAAGGACTTTTCACACAATGGACGAAGATTTACTTAAAGGTATTGAAGAAATAATCAGTTTGGAAGAACTTGAAAATCTTCTGAAAAACAATAAAAAATTAAAAATCAAATGGGGTGCCGACCCCAGTGCTCCTGACCTGCACCTCGGCCACACGGTCGTTCTTAGAAAACTCAAACGTTTTCAGGATTTGGGTCATGAAATAATCTTTCTAATCGGAAACTTTACCGCGACAATAGGTGACCCATCCGGCAAGTCTAAAACAAGAAAACCTTTAACTGACGAAGAAGTATTAAGAAACGCCAAAACATATCAGGAACAAGTTTTTAAAATTTTAGACAAAAAAAAGACGGTTGTGGTTTATAATGCCGACTGGCTAAATAAGCTGACCTCCAAAGATTTGATTTTATTAACAGCCAAGTATAACGTAGCCCGCATGCTGGAAAGAGATGACTTTAAGCAGCGTTTCAAAAAAAACCAGTCTATCAGCTTGCATGAATTTATTTATCCGTTATTACAGGGTTATGACTCTGTCCATTTAAAAGCGGATATAGAAATCGGCGGTACTGACCAGAAATTTAACCTGCTGGTAGGCAGGCACTTGCAGAAAGAATACGGACAAAAATCTCAGGTCGTAATAACTATGCCGATTTTAGAAGGACTGGACGGTACAGAAAAAATGAGCAAAAGTCTGGGCAATCATATCGGTCTGACAGACACTCCCAGAGAAATGTTCGGCAAAATAATGTCCATACCCGACAAATTGCTGGTTAAATATTATGAATTGCTTACTGACTACTCCGCTTTGGAAATAAAAACCATGCAAAAAGATATACAATCCGGAAAAATTAACCCCAGAGACCTTAAGGTAGCTTTAGGCAAAATTATTGTGGAGCAATACCACGACAAGGCCGCTGCAGCTCAAGCTGAACAGGATTTTATCCAGATGTTCCAAAAAAAAGAAATCCCTGATGAAATAGCGGTAATCGAATTAAAAAAGGACGAATATAATGTCAGCAGCTTGTTGCTGTCCTGCGAGTTAGTTGCCAGTAACAAAGAAGGCCGCAGAATGATTGAACAAGGTGCGGTATCAATAGACGGACAAAAAATAACCGATCCTCTTTTCAAGATTTCAACAAAAAACGATTGCGTTTTGAAGGTAGGCAAACGTAAGTTTGCCAGAATCAAATGGCAATGATCTAGTTGAGGTCAGAAAAACTGGCAAATGGTTTGGCAGACAGCGGTGTCGAAAATCCCTTTTTATAACGATAATATCCGGCCGAAGCAATCATTGCTCCGTTATCGGTACAGTACTTTAAGGCAGGAAGTGCTATTTCATAACCGCTTCTTTTTGTAATCTCCTCACGTAATAATGAATTCGCAGAAACTCCGCCTGCAACAATTATATGCTTGACCTGAAACTGCTCAGCAGCCAAAAAAGTTTTTTGGACCAACTCCTGAATAAGCTTGTTTTGCAAAGACGCGCAAAAATCCTTGATAATTTGCGAATCTTTGGGTTTATCGACAAGATTATATTCTTTGGCTAGTCTGATAACGGCGGTTTTTAGCCCACTGAAGCTGAAATCAAGTGGCGCCGGTGTTTTTACGCTGGGAAATTTGAAAGCTTTCTTGTCGCCTTCTTTTGCCAGTCTGTCTATAATCTGACCTCCGGGATAGCCCAAACCTATTACCCGGGCAGATTTGTCAAAAGCTTCTCCTATGGCATCGTCCAGTGTATTGCTTATTAACTGATATTTAAACTCCTTTTTTATCAGGATTAACTGGGTATGCCCGCCTGATGCAATCAATGCCAGCGCAGGGAATACAAATTCTTTCTCTTCATCACAGAGATTGGCATAAATGTGCCCCTCAATATGGTTCACTCCAATAAAAGGAAGGTCCAATGTATAGGCCAATGTCTTCCCGGCTGTAAAGCCTGTGCTCAAAGCTCCCAAAAGCCCCGGCCCCTGAGTAGCCGCAATTAAATTAATATTTTTAAAAACAATTCCTGCCTTTTTTTGCGCTTCTTCCAAGACGGGGATAATTTTTAGGACATGCAGACGGGAGGCCATTTCCGGAACAACTCCGCCATATTTTTTATGAAACTTAATTTGTGACGATATAATATTAGCCAAAACCTTTCGGCCGTTTTCAATAATCCCAATCGAAGTTTCATCACAAGACGATTCTATACCAATGGTTATCATTTTTCTGGTTAAATCATATTGGGAAATAAATATTCTGTAAATTGATATTTTCCAGACAACATATTAAAATAAACTTAATCATGAAACCTTTCTTTCTTTTTTTGGTTTTGTGCCTGGGTTTTTGTTTTTCTATTTCAACCGATAAATATGAGGCGTATAACAAGACTAAATCCGACCTGCTTATTCTCACCAACAAAAAAATCAGCCTTGCCGATAAAATCTTTGAATCAAAGAAACTCCTGGCCAAGCTTAATTTTGCATCTGTAGCCAATAACTATAATTCGGAAGATAATCAGGAGCACAAAAAGTCTATGCATGTGGAAGAACGAAGATCAGACCTTTTAAGCCAAATAAAAAACTGCGAACTGGAAATGGATAATATTGAAAAACGTATTAACCTTTTAAATCAGAATTTAAGATATTATCTGTCTAAATAGCATTCAGTCTTCTCAGAACCTCTTCTTTTCCCAGATAATAAAGGAGTGAGAATAAATCCAGTGATTTCTCCTGCCCGGTTAAAATTTTTCTTAAAGGAGCAGCAATAAGTTTGAGTTCTTTTTGCTGTGCACACAACCATATATTTATACTTTCTTCAATAGTTTTTATTGACCATTCTTTTATGTTTCTGATTAGTACTGCCAAATCCTTACTTATTTCTCCAAACTCATCCTGAAAGTATTGTGCTGCCTCAAATCCGGGCAAAAAAGGAACAGTCAGCTTATCAAGCTCAGCCAGGTCATAAGCCTTCTGTTGTAGCTGTAACAGCAAGTTTTTTTTATCACCATCCTTATCTGCCAATGTTATAATCTGTGAAATATGTTCAAAAGGATATTCTTTAAGCTGTTTTATGTCAGCTTTCTTCAGATATTGTGTGTTCAGCCAGTTAAGTTTTTGATTGTTAAGTTTGGCCGGATTTTTTGAAATCTTCTGAATATCAAAAAGCTCTATCAATTCCTCTTTGGAAAAAATTTCCTGGTTCTGATAGCCCCAACCAAGCCTGGCCAGAAAATTTAATACAGCTGCGCTGAAATAAAATTTTTCCCTGTAATAAAAAACATTAGTATCGTTGCTTCTCTTGCTGAAAGGCTGACCGTTTTCATCAACAATTAAAGGAAGATGAAAATATTTTGGTTTGGGTAGTTCCAGATATTTATAAAGCAACAGGTGTTTCTGCGTATTGCTTAAATGATCGTTGCCACGAATAATAGTATTTACGCCCATTTCATGATCATCAATGACTACAGCGAAATGAAAAGTCGGTAAACCGTCGGATTTCTTGATTACGAAATCCTCGATATCTTCTTGTCCCTTGAGATAATAAGCTCCATCTTTAAGGTAGGCAAATCCTTTGTTTATCAATTTTTGCAGATAAGGCTCATATACTTTGAGCCGTTCCGATTGGAAGGGAATAAGGGAATTGTCCCATTCAATCCCGACCCATAGCAAGTCTCGCATAATGCTGTCGGCATATTCGCGGCTGGAACGAGCGATGTCCGTATCCTCCATGCGTAAAAGGAATTGCCCTCCATGATGCCTGGCATGCAGATAACTGAAAAGAGCGGTCCTGGCTCCTCCGATATGCAAATGTCCGGTCGGGCTTGGAGCAAAACGAGTAATAATCATAGTAATTTCAAATTATGCTTGAGATGCTTAAAAAAAGCAATCCGCGATCCCATTGTATAAAAAATATACATATTAAAGATTTCTTGTACTCTCCGGTCTATGGTAATTAGCTGTAGAATCATTCAATTTCTTAAGTGGTCACTAGAAAAAATTTAATGTTTTCTCTTCTGGCAACAATATTGCGTTTCACATGATAAGAAAGGGTAATATTATGGAAAAAACCAAAGAGGAAGTTTTGAAAAAGATGTTTGAAGAAGCTGTGAAAATAGATAAACCTATTTATTCACCTATAAGTGTTGTCCTGACAATTGAGAATAAACAATTTATGTTGTTGTTTAGTAACAATTAAGTAAAGGGAGGCTTAAGCCTCCCTTTACTTTTAGAAATTAATGTCTGAAGTGTTTCTCAACTTTATTAAATTCCTGCCAAATGCCATCAGGTATATGCCCTTCAAACTGGTTGAAGAACTTTTCCACATCCTGTAGTTCCGCCTGCCATTCATTTTTGTTGATCTCAAAAATTTTTTCCATTTTTTCTTCAGGAATATTCAGGCCTTTCAGGTCCAGGTCTTTAATATTAGGAATAAGCCCTATTGGTGTTTCATTCGCCTGCACTTTATTATCAATCCTGTCCAATATCCATTTCAAAACGCGCATATTATCACCGAAACCCGGCCAAATATATTTGCCGTCATCATCGGTCCTGAACCAGTTAACAGTGTAAATTTTGGGAGGATTGGTCAGTTTTTTACCAACCTTCAACCAATGATTAAAATAATCTCCCATGTTATAGCCACAAAAAGGTATCATAGCCATTGGGTCTCTTCTTAATTGACCTTCTTTATGAGTTGCGGCCGCTGTAGTTTCTGAGCCTGTTCTTGCACCCAGGAAAACACCATGCTGCCAGTCAAAAGCCTCGAGCACCAAAGGAATAAGCTTAGCCCTTCTTCCTCCTAATATAATCGCGGATATAGGAACGCCGTGGGGATTGTCTGCTTCCGTAGAAAGCGTGGGACAATTATAAATGGAAGCTGTAAACCTGGAATTGGGATGAGCTGCTTTGGTATTTAAAGACTTATCCCAGGGTTTACCTTGCCAATCAATCATGTTTTTTGGCATTTCGCCATCCAAACCTTCCCACCATGGTTCATTTTTATCAATATCTATAGCGGTATTGGTATATAAAGTCGGGAAATATTTGTCGGCTTTCAATGTTCTCATCATGTTAGGATTGGTCTTCATGGAAGTACCAGGAGCAACGCCAAAAAATCCTGATTCCGGATTTATGGCGTAAAGCCTTCCGTCTGGCCCTACGTTCAACCAAGCTATATCATCGCCTAATGTCCAGATTTTATAACCGGGCAAAGCTGATTGCAGCATGGCCAGATTTGTCTTGCCACAAGCTGAGGGCATGGCCGCTGTTATATAGGTTACTTTGCCTTGCGGGTCTTCAATGCCCATTACCACCATATGTTCTGCCAGCCAGCCTTCTTTGTAGCCCTGCCAGGAAGCTATTCTCAATGAAAAACACTTTTTACCCAGAAGTGCATTACCCCCGTAACCCGATCCTATGCTCCACACAAACTGTTCATCAGGAAAATGCATGATAAATCTTTTATTGGGGTCGAAATCGCCAACCGAATGTAACCCTTTAACAAATTTATCTGAATTCCCTATCTTGTCCAGAATTTGCTTACCCATGCGAGTCATTATCCTCATGCTCACCGCAACATAGCTCACATCGGTCAGCTGTACACACATCTTGGCATAAGGTGAATCCGGGTGGCCCATCATATAGGGCATAACATACATGGTCTTACCGCGCATGCAACCATCGGAAAGCTGGGTCATCATTTCTTTGGCCTCTGCGGGATCCATCCAGTTGTTGTTAGGCCCGGCTATATCTTTATTCTTATGACAAACAAATGTCAGATGTTCGGTACGGGCTACATCTGTCGGATGACTTTTATGATAATATGAATTTGGCCAGCTTTTCTGGTTAAGTTCACGAAAAATAGGTGTATCTCCAATTTTTTCCTCTTTTATTCCAATTTCAATGAGTTTCCGTGCTTCTTCTTCTGAACCGTCGCACCAGTAAATCTTATCCGGCTTGGTTAAAATTGCCTGCTCCTCTACCCATTTCTCCAACGGTGTTGCCATTATTGCTCCTCCTTAATTTAATAGATTTCGCCAACACTTATTTCTTCAAGTGTCCCGCTATCAGTTAATAATATTAATTCTCCATTATCGGTGAGACTTTGAGCTATTCCGCTCTTTATATCTTCACCACATTTTACATTAACTTTTTCTCCTATAAAAGAACTTTTTTTAATATATTCCTTTTTAATAATCGGAAACCCGGTTTCACAATATTTGTCATAGCATTCAAAAAATTTATTGAGAAAGCTTGTAATAAAAAAATCCCTGTTAACCTCTTTTCCCTGGAGCAGATTAAGAGAGGTGGCCGAACGATTTATCCTTTTGGGGAACTCTTGCGGCATATTCAGGTTCACCCCTATGCCCATTACCAAGCCTAAAAATTGCTGTCCGCTAAAAGATGACTCGGCAAGTATGCCGGCAATTTTCTGCCCTTTTACCAATATATCATTTGGCCACTTGATGTTTGCTCGCACTTTGTACTCTTCAAGAGTGCGACAAATTATAATCGCTGTAAAATGGGACAGTGCGCTGATAATAAAACGGTTTGTATCTTTTGGCTTTAAAATTATAGACAGGTAAACATTGCCTGGTATATCGGAAAACCACTCACGGTTGAACCTGCCCCGACCGGCGGTCTGTTTATCAGCGACAACAACCTGTTTGTCCGAGAGTTTCGCCAAATTTTGCAAGGCATATGTATTAGTAGAAGGAAGTTCCTTGAAGCTCTGCAAAGAGTACATTATAAAAGTTATTTTACTTTAAAGCCGGTTTGATAACAATAAAGTTAAAAAATCCAGGTTATTCAACATCAATATTGAAAAGAGCTCTGATATATACCTGCTTATCATCGCCTATTCTGAAGACACCGGCGAAAACAGGTTCTTTGTCCTGGATATCTTTTTGCGAAACAAATAAAGAACCGGTAAGCGGTCCTCTCTTCACATTATGATAGGCATATGAAGTATAACTTGTTTGCATATTGCCGGAAATCATTGCCTTATACTTGTTTATTACCATGTATATGCCGGGAGTATAATGCTCAGAATCCAATATTGTGTTCCAGTCAAAGTCCGAAGAAAAGTCAGACATGACACAAAGAAATTTATCCTTGAATTTCTCGGGATTATTCAATATTTGGAATAATTTGATTATTTCTTTTTTTTTCACATTATTTATGAAAACTCCCTGAAAAATATCAGTTGTTATTTGCGGAATACTATCAGAATTCGTTGAAATCGTAAGCACTTTTTTTAATTGTGTACCAATAATCGGCAAGGTTACATTAAGCCTGTCAGCTATTATTGTAAGGGAACCATTCTTAATAGCCGCATAAGATTCTATCGGCACTATTAAAGATAGGGGTTTTCCTTTCTTTACATTAATACTTAATATTTTATTCATTATGGACTCCTGAATAGTTACATTTCAAACAATATTTCGTCAGTTAAATAAAAAAATCCCACCACAAAATTAAAAAATAATTTATAATAAACAAAAAGGAGCAGACATGAACTTCACAAAAATGCAGGGAACAGGTAATGACTTCATTATCATTAACGGCTTTAAGGAGCTGGTAAACGGCATCAATTGGCCTGCATTATCCAGGAAACTCTGTGACCGGCATTACGGGATAGGTGCTGACGGAGTTATTCTCGCTTTACGTTCAAAAAAAGCTGACCTTTTAATGAAAATTTATAATGCCGATGGTTCGGAGGCGGAGATGTGCGGTAACGGGATACGCTGTTTCGCTTTTTTTGCCTGGAAGAAAAAACTTGTTACAAAGAAATCTTTTTCAGTGGAAACACTGGCCGGATTAATGAAACCAGAAATTGTAGAAATGGCTGACAACAAAGCCTTGGTTAAGATAGACATGGGCCAGCCCAGGTTTAACCCCAAAGAAATTCCCGTTAACCTGGATAAACAGTTCCCGATCAAGCTGGCAGAAGCACGACTAAAGAATAAAACTATTACTTTTACTCCTGTAGGTATGGGGAACCCTCATGCAGTGGTCTTTGTGGAAGATACCGACAACTATCCGGTTCGGGAAATCGGTGAAGAAATGGAAACCAATAAACTTTTCCCCAAAAGAACAAATGTAGAATTTATCGAAATACTTTCCAAAAAGGAAATCAAAATGCGGGTCTGGGAACGTGGGAGCGGAGAGACTCTGGCTTGCGGAACAGGAGCTTGCGCATCGGTTGTTGCAGGCATATTGTTGGAAAAGTTAAACAATCTGGTAAAAGTTCATCTTCTGGGTGGGGACCTGAATATCGAATGGCATGATGGCAAATCGGTATTTATGACCGGACCTGCTGAAACAGTTTTTGACGGAAAAATAAAATAATCCATACAAAAACAGTAATGGTTTTCAGTTTAAATGCAACATACTCGACGCAAAATTGAATTTCGGCGAGGCGCCAAGAAGCGAACAGCGGAAGTGTACTTACAGGTACATTGAGCAGTGAGCGACGCAGGCAACAATGCCGAAAACCATTTTGCTAAGAGTATATCTAGACTCTGATAAGGGTTTCTTTCATGAACAGGGCTGCATAATCGGAAGGCAATCTTTTAATAATCTCAGCCTGTTTTTTGGTTTCTATAAGTTTAAAAACCTCTATAGCTTTGGTGTGAGAAAGTTTCAGCATTAAATTACTAACGCTCTTTACATCAAATTGCACGAGAACTTTGGCTAAAAGATTAGAATCAATTTTGTTTATTTCCTTAATATATTTATCGCTGTGATTCTCCATATACAGAAGGACCATTTCATCCGGATTCTTTATAACTTTCTTTTTGTTGAAAAACATCTCACTGCCCCCTTTTAATAAACCCTTATATATTATATTATATCTTTTAATTCAAATGACAAGTGGTCAATTTTTGAACTTATAATAATATATCGTGTAAAAAGGCCGAAAATTTCAGGGAATTTAAGGAGAATTTAATGGTAACCACATCAAAAAAATTTAAGCATGTTCCACCCTATTTGTTCGCAGAAATCGACAAGAAAAGAGCGCAGGCCATTGCCGGAGGTGTGGATATTATCAACTTAGGGATTGGAGACCCGGACCAGCCTACATTCCCACATATTGTGGCTGCCATGCATAATGCCATTGATAATCCCGCAAACCACAATTATCCTCCGTACGAAGGGACTAAAAATTTTCGGGAAGCCGTCGCATCTTGGTATAAAAAACGGTTTAACATTGATTTGAATCCCGATACTGAAGTTTTGTCCTTAATCGGCTCCAAAGAAGGGATAGCACATCTGCTAAGCGCTTATATCGACCCTGGAGATATTGTCCTGGTACCCAGCCCTGGCTATCCGGTTTATAAAATGGGAACAATTCTTACCGGCGGAACACCTTTTTTTGTGCCTTTGACAACTGAAAATAATTTTTTACCTGATCTGGACAGCATCCCGGCTGATGTTGTAAAAAAAGCTAAAATACTTTATGTAAATTATCCCAATAATCCCACAGCCGCTATAGCTGAAATCCCCTTTTATAAAAAGGTTGTAAAATGGGCAAAGAATAATAACATCCTGATAGCTTCCGACCTGGCTTATAGCGAAATGACTTATGATGGTTATAAAGCCCCGAGTATTTTGGAAGTGGATGGTGCCAAGGATGTAGCTATAGAATTTCATTCTTTATCCAAGTCATTTAATATGACGGGGTGGCGTATAGGTATGGCCGTGGGCAATAAGGATGCTATTAATGCTCTGGGTGTAATAAAAACCAATATTGATTCGGGAATATTTAAAGCCATACAAGAGGCCGGCATTGTCGCGCTTACACAGCCTGCGCCACAAATCGAATTAACTAATAATCTTTACAAAGAACGACGGGATGTTTTGACAAAAGGATTAAATGAGCTGGGGTGGAACTTGAGACCGATTAAAGCTACTTTTTATGTTTGGGCACCTGTTCCTAAAAAATATACCTCGGCAGAATTTGTGACCAAGGTACTTGATGAATGTGGTATTGTAATCGTTCCTGGCAATGGTTACGGTCCAGAAGGAGAAGGATATTTCCGTATTGCGCTAACAGAAACCAAGGAAAGAATTACCCAGGCTTTACAAAGATTAAAAGATAAAAATATAAGTTATAAATAATGCTTAACCATCAGCGCATTGAGCATCTTCGGACACTGGAAAAAATACTAAACATTTATTTTGATCAGTTGTCTTTGCTTTCTCAAGCTCTGACGCACAGTTCCTATACCTATGAAGGCAATCTGCCTGATAAATTCAGCAATGAACGTCTGGAATTTCTTGGCGATTCTATTCTAAAGTTTGTCATTACAGAGTACCTCTATAAACAATACCCGGACCAGAATGAGGGTGACTTGGCTCAGCGCCAGGCAATAATGGTTAGTGATGCTACGCTGGCTCAAAAAGCACTGGAGATATCCCTGGGCAATTATCTGCTCTTGGGCAAAGGTGAACAAAAAAATCTCGGTGCAACCAATGAGTCTAACCTTGCTAACGCTCTGGAGGCTTTATTCGGTGCTTTTTATCTTGATCAGGGAATGGATGCAACCAGAGCTTTTATTTTAAATATTTTACACACTGTTCTTTCAAAAAATTTCTCAGAGGAGGACCTCAAAGACCATAAGACCAGGCTACAGGAATACACTCAAAGCCAGGGGCTGGGACTACCTGAATATCAGTTACTGAAAGAAGCAGGACCTGATCACGCCAAAAAATTTACAGTTAAAACTATTCTTCTTACTCATAAAAAAGAATTAATCGGAATAGGCATGGGGTCATCAAAAAAATCAGCTGAATCAGCTGCTGCACAGGATTTGCTGCAAAAATTGGGAAAAGATATTAAATAAATTTTTGCTGCTAAATCAGGGCCATCTTGGTCTTGCTGTCGAACATATGCATGTTTTTCAGGAAAAAACCCAATTCAATCGTTTGTCCAAGTTTGAAGTCAAAAGCAGGGTCTACTTCTCCTAAAAACTTGGTTCCGCCGATGGATAAATGTAAAAATGTTTGCGGGCCTAAAAGTTCGGCAAAATCAATTTTTGCTTCCACTTTTTCCTCAGTATACTTTTTGCGCAGAGCTTTCTGGTAATCTACGATATCTTCCGGACGAACACCAAGAATAACATCAATTTCTCCCATTTTTTTAAATTCATCATTTAATGTATCTGGTAATGTCAGCTTAAAGTTGCTACTCTCGAAATAGAATTTTCCTTTACGCTCCATAACTTTACCGTCAAAAAAATTCATCGAAGGTGAACCTATAAATCCTGCTACAAATGTATTATTCGGTTTATCGTATACCTCCAAAGGTTTGTCGAACTGCTGTATCTCTCCTTCATTCATAACCACAATTCTGTTCCCCAGAGTCATAGCTTCTATCTGGTCATGTGTTACATAAACAAAAGTAGCTTTGAGCATTTCATGAATATTTTTTAACTGACCTCTGGTCTGAACCCTTAGCTTGGCATCCAGGTTAGAAAGGGGTTCGTCCATTAAAAATACCTTTGGCTGTCGCACGATTGCCCGGCCTAAAGCGACTCTCTGGCGCTGACCTCCGGAAAGTTCCTTGGGTTTTCTCTCCAGATATTTTTTCAACCCCAGGATTTCCGTTGCTTTTTCAACTCTTTGCTCAATTTCATGTTTGGAATGTTTACGAATCTTTAAGGCAAATTCCATGTTTTCACGAACTGACATGTGCGGATATAAAGCGTAATTCTGAAAAACCATGGCGATATCACGGTCTTTTGGCGGTGTGAAAGTAACATCTTCATCACCGATATAAATTTTACCTGAAGTTACTTCTTCCAGGCCAGCTATCATACGCAAGGTTGTTGTCTTGCCGCAACCTGAAGGTCCAACAAGAACTACAAATTCATGAGGTTGTATATCTAAATTAATACCTTTAACAACTTCAACTTTTCCAAAATTTTTGACAACTTGCTTTAGTACAACTCCGGACATGCTTTCAGCTCCTTTTATACTAGAGAAATCTTTATTTAATTTTTGCTTTTAAATCAATCATTTCCAAGGCGTTAACCGCTGCTTCCCAGCCTTTGTTGCCGGATTTAGCGCCAGCTCTTTCTATTGCCTGTTCAATAGATTCGGTGGTCAGAACTCCAAAAATTATAGGAGTCTTTGTAGTCAGCGCAATGCTGGCTACACCTCTGGACACCTGAGAAGCAACATACTCGAAATGCGGAGTGGCCCCCTTTATCACAGCGCCCAGGCAGATGATGGCATCATACCCTTTTTCCTTTATCAGATTTAAAGTATAAGGTATCTCAAAGGCACCAGGCACTTTATAGATATCAATATTTTTTTCGTCCACTTCATGACGAACCAGAGCGTCTTTGGCGCCTTCCAGTAGTTTAGTCCCTATGAACTCATTGAACCGGCTCCAAATAAGAGCTATCTTTTTGCCTTTTCCATTAATTTTTCCTTCGTAAATCATGCCAGCATCAGCTCCTTGTTTTTTGCCTATTATAAAATTTTTTAGCTGAATTGGAAACCACTATTTCTTATTTCAGCTTTAACAGGTGGCCCATTTTATCTTTTTTGGTCTGTAAGTATCGTTTATTAAATTCTGTCGGCTTCATTTCAATCGATACCCGTTCTGTTATTTCAATACCATAACCCTTTAATGCTACAATTTTTTGAGGATTATTGGTTATAAGGCGAATGGAAGTCAGACCCAGGTCATAAAGTATCTGCGCTCCCATTCCATAATTGCGCATATCCGGATCAAAGCCCAGTTCGATGTTGGCCTCCACAGTATCACGGCCTTCTTCCTGCAATCTGTAAGCTTTAAGTTTATTGATAAGGCCTATGCCGCGTCCTTCCTGCTTCAAATATACAATTACTCCCGTACCTTCTTTGGCAATCATCCTTAACGCTTTATCCAATTGGTAATGACAATCGCAGCGCTGGGAATGGAAAACATCTCCGGTCAGGCATTCCGAATGCATACGTACCAAAATATCTTTTTTGGAACTGATATCTCCCATTACCAAAGCAATATTTTCCATACCGCTCAAAGTGTCTTTATAACCATATCCTTTAAAAAATCCATATTCGGTCGGCATATTAAATTCTACTGCCCGTATAACAAAACGATCTCGCTGTACCTGATATTTAATCAGATCTTCAATAGTAATAATTTTTAACCTATGCTTTTTGATAAATCCTTCCAGATCCTTTACCCGGGCCATTTCTCCATTGTCTTTAATAATTTCGCAGATAACTCCGGCTTCCAGAAGATTTGCCATTTTAGCCAGGTCCACAGCGGCTTCCGTATGCCCTGCTCTTTTCAGAACTCCTCCTCTTTTAGCAAGTAAAGGGAAAATATGTCCGGGAGAAACTATATCTTCACGCTGACTGGCAGGATTAATTGCTACCTGTATTGTTTTGGCACGGTCAGCCGCTGAAATCCCTGTTGTTACACCATGTTTGGGTGATGCGTCTATGCTTGCTGTGAAAGCGGTCCTCAGGCTTTCCCGGTTTTCTGCAACCATTTCTTTCAGGCTAACCTTTTCCGCAATTGCTTCAGATAGAGGCAAACAAACTAGTCCGCGGCCATTTTTAATCATAAAATTTATAGATTCAGGTGTGACAAACTGCGCGGCCATTACCAAATCCCCTTCATTTTCACGATTGGGATCATCAACAACAACAATCATTTTCCCATTGGCAATATCCTGCAAAGCTTCCTCAATTGTATTAAAATCCATGTTCTCTTAAAAACTCCTCACTTATTTTCTTGCTTTTTTTTGTTTCAAACGGTTGATGTACGTAATGATATATATATTTGCCGATCATATCAACCTCAATATTTACCGGATCACTTTTTTTCAATAGATGAATATTAGTTTCCTTATAGGTTGTTGGAATTATAGAAGCTACAAGGGAATAAGACAAGACATGAGCTATGGTCAAACTGGTACCATTTATAGCTATAGAAGCTTGAGGCACAAGATATTTCATTATCTCTTCATTCGGCTTAACAGTAAGTATATGGTCTTCTCCTGCCTTTTCCAAAGATTGAACCACCCCGATTCCGTCTACATGGCCCTGCACCCAATGTCCTCCGAGTAAGGATGTCGGTGTAAGCGCTTGCTCCAGATTAACTTTTGAAGATTTAAGCAGAGTTCCAAGATTAGTACGTTTCAGTGTTTCGTTCAGAACATCAGCCTGGAATTGTGTTTTATCCAGTTTGGAAATCGTTAGACAAGCACCATTAACACTTATACTTTCTCCCAATTTGGACAATCCGCATATTTTTTCGCTACGGACCTTCAGGACTGCCCCGGATGAAGTTTTTTCTATTTCTTCAACTATGCCGATATCCTGAATTATTCCGGTAAACATAAGGGGGTTATCCTCTCGCGTTTCTGGATGTCTGCCCTGTTTTTGGCAATTCCACCTAATACTCCGTTGATAAACTTTATGGCTTCATAAACACTGTATTTTCTGATAAGCTCAATCGCTTCAGAAATTATGACTTTAATAGATGTGTCGGTAAATAACATTTCCCAAATTGCCACTCTAAGAATGGCCTTATCAATTAAGGCAATCCTGTCCAGCTTCCAGTCTATGGCATAATCGGCTATGAGCTTATCCAACATGTTCATATTATCAATGCAGCCGTTAAAAATTTCTGCGGCGAAGCTTCTGGTCTCTTCAATGTACTGGTCTTTGGTAAGCGTGTAATCCAGGATTTCTTCCTGATTGGCTTTTTGTACCTGATACTGATAGAGGGCCTGCATGGCCAATTTTCGCGCGGTACTTCTTTTCCCCATAAATTATGCCTTTAGGTGTTACCGGCCAGAAGTGTATTCAGGTGTGTTTCAATAAAATTGGTATATACTTCTCCCTTTTGAAAATCTTTATCGTCCAATATTCTTTGATGAAAAGGTATAACAGTATGCACTCCGTCAATCACAAACTCATCCAGGGCTCGTCTGGCCCTTTGCAGGACCTCTTTACGATTTTTTCCGCGGATAATCAATTTGGCCAGCATGGAATCATAGTTGGGCGGTACCCTGTAGCCTGCATACAGATGGCTGTCTACCCTCACTCCAGGGCCACCGGGCGGCAAATACAGCCGAACTTCACCCGGAGAGGGCAGAAAGTTGTGAGTAGGGTCTTCAGCGTTAATTCTGAACTCTATGGCATGGCTGATAATTTGGATATCTTTTTGTTTATAGTGTAAAACTTCGCCGGCCGCAACTCTGATTTGTTCCTTCACCAGGTCAACTCCCGTGACCTCTTCGGTAACACAATGTTCTACCTGAATACGGGTGTTCATTTCCATAAAATAGAATTTTTTCTTTTTATCCAGAAGAAATTCTATTGTTCCGGCACCGATATACTTGATGGTTTTTGCCGCTTTTACAGCAATAATGCCCATCTTGGTCCTTAATTCATTGGTCAGAACAGGTGAAGGTGATTCTTCCAGAAGTTTCTGATGGCGGCGCTGAATAGAGCAATCTCTCTCACCCAGGTGAATAACATTCCCATGCTTATCAGCTAAAATCTGAATTTCGATATGACGCGGCTCTTCAATATATTTTTCCATGTAAATATCAGGATTGCCGAAAGAAGCCTGAGCCTCGGTTTGGGCCATGGAAAAATACTTTTTTAACTCTTTTACGTTTTTAGCAACTCTCATGCCCTTGCCGCCGCCCCCGGCTACTGCTTTAACGATAACCGGGTAGCCGATGCGTGTGGCCAGCTTTTCGGCGTCTTTTATATCGGCGATCACACCTTTAGAGCCAGGGATAACCGGAACGCCGGCCTTACGCATAGTATCCTTGGCAATAGCTTTGTCTCCCATACAAATAATATTATCAACTGTAGGACCGATGAAGGTGATATTGTTGGTCTGACAAACTTCTGCGAACTTGGCGTTTTCAGCTAAAAAACCGTATCCGGGGTGTATGGCTTCAGCGCCTGTAACTTCGGCGACGCTGATAATGGCGGGAATATTCAAGTAACTTTTTGCGGCCGCGGCCGGACCTATACAAAAAGCTTCATTAGCTAACTTTACATGCAAGGAATTTTTATCTGCTTCGGAATAAACCGCAACCGACTTGATGCCCATGTCTTTGCAGGCACGAATAATACGGACAGCAATTTCGCCACGGTTGGCAATAAGTATTTTTTTAAACAATTTGCATCTCCTTCGAAAGTTAATTGCAAATTATAGCATATTACCCTAATCTGCAATAGGTGATAAAATGGCTTACTATTACTGAGACTTGGCTTTACATAGTACTCTGTAAGTATAAAAACAACCGGGTAAAATAAAATATTAGAATCATGCTAAATCATTTAAGACCCAAATTTACTCGTAAAATTCTGCTGCGCATACTTCTTTTAATAATTATCGGTTCTTTTCTTTTTTTAGTAGGCAATCAAAACTATTCACTTTTTGATAACTCTGAGACCAATTATTCAGCTGTAGCCAGAGAAATAGTAAATACCGGCGATTGGCTGACTATGCACTATAACGGACAAAACTGGTACATTCATCCTCCTCTTTATTTCTGGATGACTTCCACTCTTTGCAAATTATTCGGCTGGACAGAATTTAATCTGCGTTTCTGGGAAGGCCTTTTCGGTGTGCTGGGACTAATCATGACCTATCTTCTGGCCAGACAATTTTTCGCTAATCGTATTGCTTTTTCCAGCGCGCTTATTCTGGGCACTTCCTTTTATTATTATATAATCAGCAGGCTGGCAATTTTTGATACGTTTTTAAACTTTTTTATTCTCACTACCCTTTATCTTTTTTTTAAAGCTTATTACAATCCCACCCTAAAGGGCCGTTATTTCTTTTTTATGGCCATCAGCACGACCCTCGCGGTATTAACCAAAGGTCCGGTCGGACTGGTACATCCTTTTATGGTAATTATTCCCTTTTTAATTTGGAAAAAAGACCTGAAATTTCTTTTTGATAAAAAAATCTGGCTGAATTTTCTTTTTTTTATTGCGCTGATCAGCCCCTGGTATGTTATAGAATTAACCAGTCACGGCTGGGATTTTTTTAACATAGCGCTTAAAGATTACACCTGGTATCGTTTTTTCGGCGCGGTAGAAAACCAAGCCGGTCCGTGGTATTACTATTTCCCGGTACTACTGCTCTTTTTTCCCTGGATATTCTTTCTGCCCAATGCGCTACTTCTACTTTCGAAAAAGCAGACTACTGACAACAAACAACGTGACTTCGTGCAATTTTCCATATTCTTTCTGGTAATAACTTTTATTTTTTTTACGCTAGCCGGCACCAAATTGCCTAATTATATTTTTTCTGTTTTCCCTTTCCTGTCTATTCTCATATCTGCATCTTTGTATCGGATAAAAAATAAAATACCGTTGCAACTAAGCTCGTTTGTTCTTTTACTCTTCTCCCTGGTCCTCTTATGGTTCAGCGTTTTCGGTAAATTGCCGAAAATATATGCTGCAGATCAGTCCTGGCTAATTAAAACTGTCATTCTGAACTTCGCGATTATTTTTGTACTGGTAAAACTTCTACAGAATAAAAAACCCGCAACGGCCATTTATTCCTATACGCTTTGCACAATTTTATTTGTTTTTTATCTGACACATTTTTTCCTGCCGGCAATTGAAAAATATAAAGACACTAAAATATTTGCGGATGTAATAAATAAAACCGAAAAAAAATCCTATACTATAATTAATTTTGAGGGCTACAGCCCAGCACTGATGTATTATCTGAACCATAAGGTGGAACATATTCAAAAAATAGAAGAGCTTAAGCAAACAGTTGCAACCGAACCTGGAATAATTTACATAGTATTACCGCTTAATGATTTAAATAGAATTAAGCAAATCTCTGAAAAAACTTTAGTTATTAAAAGCGGATATCAATTTTCGCTGATCAAAATTAATTAATTATCAGCAGCCCATGGTGGAAGCCGGCTTAGGATTATCCGCCGGAATATCATAGATCGCTTTCTTAATATTTAGCATTTGGCCTTTATTTTGAAAATCAATGATCTTTCCCATTATTGCTGCCAACTCTTTCTCAAATCTGTCTAATAATCCAGCCAGCCCTTCTTGATTGCCGGAAATTTTTGAAGTTGTGCCTGCTATTGTTGCCGAGTATATTCCGGAGCTGTTCAGCGCTTGTTTTCCGCCGGTCTCATCAAGTTGCTTGCTTAAAGTCTGTACTTTTTCAATATTTTTTTCCATATCTTTTGTGAACCCATCTTTGATGCTATCTGTTCTGCCATTATTGGTTATATCTTTTCCCTTTTCCAAAAGGTGTTTAATGGTATCATCGATTAAATTTTTCAGATCATAAGCTGTCTGAATGTTGCCGGCTTTAACAGCTTTTTCAAGGGCAGTAATTAAAGTTTTTAAATATTTATTTGTATCGGAATATTCTTTATAAATTTGCAAATCTTTTTTTAACTCAGTTAACTGTTGAACTGCTTTTTCGTTATCTTCTATTATTTTTTTTGCCTGATCAGATTGACCATCCGTAAAGCTTTTAGCTCTTCCTGATTGTTTTTCAAATTCTGCTATTAATTCGTTCACCATTTGATTGCTATCGAGGATGTCTTCCTCTTTTTTGACCAGATTGTTATCTTTACGGATTAAATGGTCCTTTATTTTTACTATTTCTCCATTGCCAGTTAAGAAAAAAATTTCAGCTCCTGCTTTTTCCAAGGTTTGTTTGGTTTCCTTAGATGATGTTTTTAGTTTTTTTTCATTTATCATATCCACAATAGCCATAACCGTTTTATAGTTTTCAAGGGATTTTTGCTGCTCAGCATTTAATATCCTGGAACCCGCAAGAGTGTTTACTGTCAGAATTTCATCTTTAATGTAATTATTAATTGTCTGTGTTGTTTTCTGAGAAATTCCCAAAGCTTCTAAGTTTTTTAAAAAATCCTGTACTTTGATCTTTGCGTTTTTGTTATTGGTTAATTCTTTTGCGGAAGGAATTGTGCTAACCAATGGAGTTGTTTCATTTAATTTATCCCCAACAAGTACAATATCAACCCCCGGATTTAAAACAACCGGTGTAACTCGAAGATATGCAAGCCAGTTGCTCGTATTTGCTGTGCTGTCTACATTTTGTGCTTTTAATTCCTGAGTATTGATCTTATTTGCCGAGCCTGCAGAGTTAGCTTTTAATAGTGGTGTTTCACCTGGTATTGTAAATATTGCTCTCGTTAAATTTATTGAATTTTCGCCCATGTTCCCCATCCCCCTTTATTGCCTTAAAAATTCCCTCTTATACTTATATATCGAACACTGTTTTAAAAAATTTCAAGCAATTTCATATATCACAAAAAGTCGATATATATGGAAATAAAAAAAGCCAGATTGGGCGGGGAGTCGGGGGAGACTTTCCAATCTGGCTTTCAAGGTTAGACTATTTATAAATAATTCTTACGTCCGGGTTCTTTATCACTACTCCGTTAGCAAATGAATCTCTTAAGATTTCCCATCCTCTGCTTGCGGCGATTTTTTTAATTATTTTACTGGTTGTCATGATCCTCATCCCCTCCAAATTTCTTGCTCTTATAACAATATATCGGCAACGAATTTTAAAAATACACCAAGATTTTTGAATATAATTAACCGGCCTAAATATGTAGTTTAAATAAATTAAAATCAGGGCAGAATATATATAGATAATTATGAATAAAGGAAAGATATGGCACCAATAACGCCACCACCATCAGCTGCACAAACACCACCTCCTGCCTGGGGATTAAAACCTCAAACACCGGAAGCAGCAGGTGGGAAAAAAGAAACAAAGCCTGACAAACCGGGTGCCGCATCACCGATACCTCAATGGAATATAAAGCCTAGTCCCGCAATAGATACCCTGAATTATTTACAAAACAAGGATAAAGGTTTTCAAATAGAAGCCTGCAGGGAGTTGGGGATCAATTTTTCTGAACTTAAAGATATGAAATATTCAGACTTGGAAATTAAAATTAAGGCTTTTCAAGAAAAATATGGATTCGAAAAAACAGGGCTTTTTGATAATAAAACCAAAACCCTGCTAGAATCCCTTGTTAATAATACGGATATTCTTAATGATCGTTATGCTATTCTTGGTGTAGATTTGGGGGTACTAAGAGAAGGGTCATTAAAAAAAGGGGAACTACAGGAAAAAATAAAATATTTCCAGGAAAAACATGGTCTGGAAAAAACCGGGTATATTAATGACTTTACCTTTTCCGCCAGCGAACCGTACGATAAATATGTTGAAGAATTATTAGCGCATGATGATATAGGCTCATTAAGGGATATTTGCGAAAAACTTGGCATTAACTTCGATGATCTGACACAAAGGAAATTGACTCCGGGTAAATTAAGTGAAAAAATAAAATATTTCCAGGAAAAACATGGTCTGGAAAAAACCGGAAAATTTGAGGGCGCTACCCAGTTTTTGCTCGAAAGTAATGATGAAGAAAAAATAAAATATTTCGCTCTCCTTGGAATCACTTATGATCCGAAAAATCCGGATTCTCCTGTTAAGCCAGATGAATTACAGAAAATTAAAACTTTTCAGGAAATAGTATTTGATAAGGGAAAACCTTCCTCTGGTGTTATAGATCGCAAAACCCAATTATTAATAACCCAACTTTTAGAACAAAGCACAATATTAGAATCGCTATCTGAGGAAGAAAAAAAAGCCTTATGTGCATTATTGGGCATATCCGGGGAAAAGTTATTATCCGATCATCCTTTAGAGATATATAAACTGATTAAAGGTTTACAGGAACACATCGGCTTAGACAAATCAGGCATTCTGGATAGTCGTACGAAAAGGTTATTAAGTAATATTAACAAGCTTAACGCAGACGGTATTATAAATAAAGATAATATAAAACAAAAAATTGCTGACTTTCAACAAAAACATAATCTTCCTCAAAAAACAGGTATTTTAGACAGGTGGACACTTGAAAAACTTGAGTCAGTTGAGGAGCCGGGAACCACGGGAAAACCGAAAGAAAAAGAGGGTGTTTTTAGTAGCAAACCGGAAGCTTATGTCAGGGATAATGTCCAAACCGAATGCGGACTTACAGATGAGAGTGATTATCTTACTCTGGAGGGTCTGCGCCGTTTAAGTAATCAGGAACTAAGAAAAAAAATACAGGACGCTTTGGGGATCAATGATCTATCTTCCTGCAGCGCTGAAGAATTTGACGAAAAAGTTTTTATTTATCAGCTTAATAGATCCGCGATGGGCCTGGGTGGAGGTGTCGGCAACTTACGAACTTCAATGGCCGACGGCCGGCTCAACCTCAGGACAATCCGAGCTATAGATCAGGGAGCAGTTACCAATAAACATGAGAAATTAGATCCCTCCCAAAAAAAAGAAATAGATGATTTACGTAACAACTATCTAGTTAAAATAAATGACAATTACGATGAACAGCAGAAGTTGAAAGATAGTTATATAGGTGAACTGGCTAAAAAACTTGTCTCTTCAAAAAAATTTGAAGAAAAGATGGAGGAATCATTAAAAAAGTATTTCGCCTGGATAAGTAGTTTCTATTTACAAAAAGACATCAGGCTTTATACAGCCTCTGAACTAGAACAACTTCTTCCTTCGAAAGAAATTCTGGGGAAGATCGGCAGCGATAATTTTGAGAAATTAAGTCCTGCGCAAAATTATTCCGAAGATATAAGAAAACTATATGAATTCGCAAATGACGATGAGTATAAACAGTACGCTAAATCATTAGAACAAATATTTGTGAAGGGTTCTTATGGTTTAAACATATCAAACCTTCTAGCCTGTATGATGAAAAAGGAAAGTGGAGGCAATAACCGTGCTTTAAGCCCTAAAGGTGCTATGGGCGCCATGCAATTTATGCGCGGTACTGCAATAAGCATGGCGAAACTCGCTCTGAGCAGAGGAATCATTCCTCAAGAACTTCAGGGAAAATTTACAGAAATAGCAAATGGAGTAAAGGTACAGGAAAATCTGGCTGATAAAAAGTTGAGCCTTATTCTCGCTTCAGTATACATAAATAATATTATTGAACAGCTTATAACAAAATTTCCTGAACTTAAAAATGATCCCCAAAGGTTGTTAACTCTGGTATTGGCTTCCTACAACGCAGGTGAGAATAGAGTATTAAAGAACGGCGGCCATGTTCCTGATATACATGAAACTAAAGACTATGTAGCCAAAATAACAGACTGGTATTATAAATTGCAGAACAATGGTATAGATAAAAATTACCTGGAAGTTAACAAAAATATAAGAATTGAGGAAATAAAATATAAGAACAATAAATTTGTTTACTATAATCAAGGAGACCCTAACTGGGGTGGTATCTCATATTCCAGAAATGGAAGCAGGGACCAGAATATAGCAAGTTCAGGTTGTGGGCCAACCTCAATGGCAATGGTAGCTTCAACTATTACAGGCAAAAATTATACTCCTGATAAACTGGCAGCGTTTTCATTAGCTAAAGGTTATAGAACATCTTCAGAAGGTACAGGTCATGGATTTTTTCCAGCTGCTGCTAAGGCATATGGATTGGATTATCAAAGTGAAGGGGTAAACTCAATAGATTCTGCCCTGGATCAGGGACGCATGGTCATAGTTTCCATGAAACCGGGAAGCTTTACTACCGGAGGACATTTTATAGTAATTATAGGTAGAGACAAAGAAACAGGTAAATATTTAGTTATGGACCCCAATAGGGGTAATCGAAGTTATTTTAATGGCGGAGTTAAATTAACTGGAACTGCGGGGTTGGTGTTAGCTGATAACAACATTATCAAGACTCAAGGAAAAGCTGCTTGGTCTTTTTCCGCAAAGTCTTCAAGCTTTGCTTCGTAAGTTTTAATTTTTTTTAATATTTAACTCAACTGCAACCCTATTTCCCAAGCAAATTTCTTGGCTTTTTCCTGAGCTTTTTCTGTTCTTCAGTAGTATTCTGTTAGACAGCGCAATCTTTATTTATCTTGTGTAGCTATTTCGAATTTTTTCTTCAGTCATCTAGTTTTGTGACGATACAGGGGTTATTTTTTTCGTAAACTTTCCCGCGTTTTCTTTATACTGTTTGTCAGTTTCAGCAGATATACCGGCAATTTGCTTTTTCAACCATTCAGGCATCAGCTTGCCGAAGCTTTCATTAATTTCGGCATTATTATATTTTGATACCAAAACTCTGAGTGCTTCTTCGCAGGTTGATTTCAATGAATGTACTGTCGTTACGCCCGACGCTTCGATAGCTTTTTGCAAAGAAGCAATAATCAGCAAATCCTTGGGGGTTAGTTCTTCCAGGCTTCTGCTACCCTGTATTGAACAAATCAAATCTTGGAAAATAATTTCTTTGCCACTGATATCTTTTAATTCTTCACTTTTTTCGGACAAAAAGTTTATCGCTTTGATTAAAGTTTCGCTGCTGCTGTTAATCTCCTTTTGTTTTTTAAGAATAATCACCGCCAGATAAGCCGCGTTATTTTCCAGTCTTTTTTTGACTTCCGCTTTATCGCCCTTAGGGCTTCCTTTGGAAAATTTTTCAATTTCACTTGCCAGCTTATCAAGCATTTCCTGCATGTTTTTCTGGTTCAAATTTTTCGATATATCTTCCATTAATTTAGAGCTGAAATTATAGTTCAAACAAAATTTCTCATCATTAACTATTCCGTCATTACTCGAAGCAAACAAGTAGGAAACAACATTTTTAGGCTCCATATTCAGGACTGTTTTGCCATCACCCAATAATTCTTTGTTTTTTGTCAGTAAATAATAATCTTTTTGGGTTAAGGCAAAGTCTACGAACCCCTTCATTTCCGCGCTCAAAAAAGAACTTTCTGTCTCCTGTTTCGGGTCAATGCCTTCGGGTATTATACACTCGTAACCATGGGCCTTAAATTTTTGTTGCAACTCAGCATAAGTTAAACCTTTTTCGGGAATATCGAGACATTTTTTACCGTCTTCAACTATCTCGGTAATGCTCACTAATTTCTTGCCGTTAAAAAACATATCGTCCAATAAAGTTTTATTGATCTTTCCTTCTCTTCTAATCGCCCTCTCTGTTTCCAGGCTTTGCAACATACTTGATAAACCAATACAGGCAGATTCATCCACTGTATTTTGCTTCTTTTCTTCTGAAAAATATTGTTTGAATTTGTGTTCAGAAATGTTTAATTTTAAAAGCATCCCTCCGTCGCCATTTTTGTTTCTCCCCATATTTTCTTCATAAGCATTGAATAACTTCTTAATATCGTCCCATTTGATTGACCCGCCGGAGATAATGCTCTTCACTTCAAAGGCAAAAATTAAAGCTTTTTTTGCTTTCTCATCTGTTATTTTATTTAAGGTTCCGTTTTTGTCGCTTACTGTTAAATATCCGGCAGCGTTCAACATGCCCTTGTTTTTTAAATCGGCAATAATTGATTCGGCTGTTTTTTTGTCTACGCCGAACCCTTCGGACAGGAATTCCGCGTTTATCTCCATGCCATTCTTTGTCCAGTTGGTAACATAGAAACCGAACACATCCCAAAGAGGTTTTAAGTTTTGTGATTCAATCTGTTTGCCAGCAGGGGCTTTTGCTTCGCCACCCTCACCTTGTTTGCTCACCGGTGTGCTGACTTTTCCGGGTTGCTGTTGTCGGTCACTTGCTGGGATATAGGTCTGTTGTGCTGGCGATGGTGATTGGGGTTGTTGCCTAAATGGTATAGCTACTTGGCGCATTTATTTTCTACCGACCTTCCGTTGGTGGCCCAAATCCTTGCAGTCCGGAAGCAGCAAACGGACTTTTTGGAGTTTGTTGTTTCCCGTCAATAGTAGCCTTGAAGTTTGTAGCTTCTTGAAGCTTGTTTAAGTCCAGGCCATCAGTCTTGAAGCTTTCAATTCCATATATTAGTAGCTGTGCATAGCCCTGAGGATTATTGCCTGCGGCTGAGAATTGAGCCATTGACCCAACCAGATAAACAAGTTCTTTGGCTTTAGCCGGAGCAGGATCACTTATAATCAGTTCGGCGCGCATCAGCATATCCAAATAACTTTCCATTTTTTTCTTTTCATCCGAGGTTTTTGGTAAGTTATAAATGTATATTCTTGCTTCTTCATATTTATTGTCAGCAATTAATTTTGGTAATTGTTCGTCAATATTTAACTTGGATTTAGCTCCATCTGATATTTTCCTTAAATTAGTTAATACTTTGTCTTTATGTTCCCGCAATACTTCTCCGGCAATATCTTCAGGCAATTTACCTCCGACCGCCTGCTCAAAAGGATTAACCTCTGTAGTATCAACTGTTCCTTTAATATGATTTTTCCCGATATTATCCCATATCTCTTTTAATTGTTTGGACAATTCAAGTTTATTGTTTGCTTTGGCTTTGGTTAGAAATTCATAAGGATTAAACTGGTCCTCTTCAGCTATGATCACGCTATTCAAGGGTACTGTCGCCTGTTTGATAAATAGTTTAAGTTTTTCATCAAAATCACTGTTTTTATTAAATTTCGCCTTTATATCTCTGCAAAAACGTTCATCCAGCGGGTCTTTTCTGTAAAACTTTTTAATGTCATCCGGAGACATGATGTCGGCATCTGCCAAGTCAGCCATAAAGCAGGCCATCATTTTCCTATAATCAATCCCGGCTGTAGTGGTACAAAATTTAGCATAATACTCAAACAGTTTTTCAGGTAAACTGGATTTTAGCATGCTGCATTGTTTATTTGTCCAGGGAACATCGCTACCATCCAAAAATAAATATCGAGCATCCCTGCTGATTTTTGGAAGATAACCCTTACGTGCTTTGTTAATTTCCTCTTTTGTAAACACTGAGGATGGGCCTCCTGATCCGTTTCGTTTTATCGTGGCTTTATAATTCATCACTATTTCAACAAACGATTTGCCGTTTTCTTTTCTTTCAAAATCATCAAGAGCTTTCAAATATTTCGGATCAATGTCTTCTTTTTCATCAACAGCAGCTAATCCCAGCACTGACCTTATATTGTTTAGCAACATATTACATTCTTTTTTGCTGCCGAACCACTTCTGCTTAGCATTCTCAAGATGTGCAAGATAATTTCTCAATTCTCCAATTTTTGATTCGGGAAAATCCTTAATATCCTCCAAATTAATCAAGGTTTCCAATATAATTGCCTCTTTGCTTGAAAGCTTGCCTTCAAGTTGTTTTATCTCAGCCTCCATAATTCCCATCTTGTTTCTTTTCTCGCTGACTTTAGTATCCGTATTCCCTGGTGGCTGCCCTGTTCCATCCAACCCTAGCGATTGTTTAACCATTCCTTCAGAAATGCCTTTTGAGAATTGATAATTTGGGCTATCATTTAAAAAATTATCTTTTTCAGTACCGATAGCTTTTTCAAAAAGAGATTTAAGGTCAAGAGTCTTAACGTAGGCTGCTTTATCGTTACCATGTTGCATTTTTGAAAATTTATCTGGTAAAGAACTTATTGTTTTTAATAATTCTTCCGCTTTAGAATTATCAACACCTCCGTTTACCTTGCAGTCGATAAAAAAGGTAACCAACGCTTCCAAAATAGAATGATCGTCATTTAAATTATCAGAAACAATTTTCTTTCCTGTCAAAGAAAAACTATCCAAATCTTTTAGGTTCTGCTTCGTGAATAAATTTTCTAAACCATTGAAACCAGCTCGCTTAGCTAAATCTAATAATTGTTCTTTGGTATATGACTTGGTTCCTATGCTCCCACCAACATGTAAAGTGAATATTGCAGTTCCTTCAGCTGTATTATCTTTTAGTGCCTGAATCCCTGTAATTCTTATTCCGGTTCCATTTATTTCCTCTGCCATTTTTTCCTCTTTCGTCCTTCTTCCTTCGCACTTAAAAATAAATTAATATAAAACAAAGCACCGAGCCCTTAGCCCTGAGCACAAACCGGATCATAATTAGGTTTGTCTATATATTATTGTGCCCGGAGATTTATTGTTTTAAACTCGAATTTTAGGTTACAGAAACTATATTTAATCTTGCTTTTTCTTCCGCAATAGTTGTTTTTAGATTTAGTCCATTATTTTGTTTGCTAACATCATTTAAAAAACTTAACAGTGTATCCAAAGAATTCAAATCCACATTTTTTTCAATATCCACACTACCTTTGTTTTTGTTTTTAAATTCTTTAAGAAGTTTATATGCTTCAGTTAAGTTCTTGTTTAGCTCTTCAGCAATTTCTTTCTTTTGCTCTTCTGATAATGTTAGTGAGGAATTATTGTTTTTTACATTTAACTGCAATATCTGGGCTTTTACCTCCATTAATTTCTGCTGTAAATTTTTGTCGTTTTTCACTTTATCCAGTTTGAGCGCGTTTTGAATTTTTTGCAGAGCAAATTTTTCAGCCATTTTGTTCAGTTTCTTTTCCGCGGCGGCTTCCATTGCCTTTCTCTTTGGATCAAAAATGATTTTAAAAATCTGTTCTTTTAAGTCCGAGCGTAGATTTCTAACAAACTCGAAAACCTCCCGAAGAAAAACATTGTTTGTGTCGTTTGACAGGTTTTTTGTAAATTCCTGAGCATCTACCTTGCCTTCAGCGATCTTGATTTTGGCTTTTCCTGCGCTGTCTATATTTACATCAAATTCTTTTACTCCCATTTTTTTGAACTTATCCAGCTTATCCCTTAATTCACCGTCAGTTGTGCATCCCAAACAAGTTTTAATATTCGCCATGAAATCAGCCAAACTGGCAGTGTCCATTTCTTTTTCGGGATTTACAGCTTTGCCTTTCTCAACAGCCATCCACTTCATAATTTCCAGCTTTGCTGCCAGCAGCGGATCAATTTGTTTGATATCTTTTATCTGTTCAGGAGTTAATGATTTAAGGCTTTTTTCATTAATAGGCAGAATTAAGGAAGGAACTTTGCTTAATTTTTGTTTATCTTCAACAGTTAATCCAAGTTTGACCTTGTTCCTGTTCACCTGGTCAAAAGCCAGCAAAATGCCTGGAGGAACATTGCCGGGCTGCTTTAAAAGTTCATTGAAGCTTTGCGGAGATGCAGATGGTGTATTGGATAAAGCGGCTGCTTCTTGAGCTTTTACCGCTTGTTCTGTTAAATTTAAAGGTTGTATGGACACACTATCCCCCTGAATTATAAACCTTATACTTTATATCGTAATGGCTGAAAGAAAACTTGTATGAAAATTATTCGATGGATAAATCTTAGCCGGCGAAAATATGTTCTTGTCTTTGTTCGTCAAATCTATTAAATAAAAATTGCTTGTTATCAATATTTTTTGTAAGGTTATTTTCCATTTGCTTTTTTAACGCTTCCAAATTTGCCAATAAAGCTTCTAATGCAGACGTATTCTTGGCGTCAGCAGAAAGGCCCTGAATACCGATACTCTTCTTGATCATCTCTATTTTGTTTACAATTTCCTGCAATTTTTTTTCGTATATCTTTTTTTCGTTATCTGTCTTTTCTTTTTTCTTTAACCATTCTTCAAACTTCTTCTGGTCTTCTATTTGTTGTTTTTTCCAGTCCTCTATAATCTTTTCAATCAACTCGCTCCTAGTATTAGCCACAAAAGTTAAAATTTCTAAAATCATTTGTCGTTTCCATATTTCCATAGTGTCCCAGTTTTCCGTCAATTTTTTTATAGCGGACTCTAGAGTTTCTTTGCTGTTTCCTAACGTTGAAACATCGGATAATCCGGCACTTTTTAATTGCTCATTAAGGCTATGCATTATAAGAGGATTATCCAGCAGGCTTTTTAATACATCCCTATTTTTGCCTACCTGTTCAATAAATGATTTCAAATCATAACTTTTATATGTTTTAGAAATTTGATCAAAAACTTTTATAGATTTAATAGCGCCTGATGCTTCGGTATCAAATGATACAATGCTCATTCCGTTTACTTTAAGTTGCTTTAAGTCCAGTACAGCCTTGGTTATTGTCTCAGCTGTCGCGGATTCAGAGTTTTTCTGAAATGTTGCTTTCAAGTCATTAATTATTTTCTGCCATTTATCAGACGTACTGAGATCATTTATTTGATAACTATTACTAATTGCTATTGGTTCTGCCATATTTTTACCTTCATTTATTATTATTCCCTGAAAACAGGGTTTTCAAACTACAAACTTTACGCCTGTCTATATATCGTAAGATCGTTCAAAAAAGTTGCATGAATCTTTTTATCGTTTCACCAAAAAGAGAACTCTGCTAGTTATGGGGATTGCTTCGTCGCTAGCGCTCCTCGCAATGACAAAGCACAGAATTGAAGCTATGACTATATTTCTCTAAGCTTTTTGGGTAACAGATCGTGTATGGGTATAAACGCGGAGGTTACCTGAAAAGCTTTATAGGCTACTGACTTCTCAGTATATAATTTAAGCTTATTGAAGGGTAAATGCATAATAA
>JAQURL010000002.1 GCA_028715625.1 Candidatus Margulisiibacteriota bacterium
TCTGTCCATTTAAGCTGGTTACCCAAATACTGGACATACAATTTTTGTTTTATCGTTAATCCGTTCTGGTTGAGCTTGTAGTATTTGCTTCGAACAAAATAATGCATAAGCTTCCTGAACTTTTGTTCATCCAGGTCTTTGGAAGTTGTAACACCTGCAATGTTATGCAATATCTTGCGATAATCATCATCGGACAACTGTAATTCCTTTTTTAAAATGTGAATAACTGCCAGTTTATTCTTATCAGCTAACATATTGGTGTGGATCGAATATTAAGTTCTGTGTGCTTTTGATCTAATGAATTGTCTGTTTTCGGGTAATCACTACGAAAATGCGCCCCCCTGCTCTCTTTACGTGACAGCGCGCTTTTTACTATCAGATAGGAACAGATTAGCTGATAAAGGAGTTGCTTTTGCTGTACATTTTGGCAGTCAGTAGTTTTCATTTTTTCCAAGACCTGTTTTAGCTGTACTTCCGCTCCTTTTAATTTTTGTTCATCTCTCTTTATTCCGACGTTGTTGTACATCAGGGCCCGATTGTCGGCTTTGAGGGTAAATAATAACCGACCGCTCGTCGGTTTACAGGCTTTTTCCTTCAGTTTTTTACTGTTCTTTATTTTTACTCGCGGCTGACCGGCTATATGTTTCCCAACCCTGTGACCGTATACCATACATTCCAGCAATGAATTGCTGGCCAAGCGGTTAGCGCCATGTACGCCCGTTGAAGCTACTTCGCCGCAAGCGTAGAGGTTATGAACACTCGTTTGGCCATAATAATCTGTTTTTATTCCTCCTATCATATAATGAGCGACGGGTAGTATAGCGATGGGCTGTCGTGTAATATCCACACCCGTTTTTAAACAATTCTTATAAATCATGGGGAAAACTTTTTGAATTTGGTTTTTTTCAATTTGTCTGAAATCCAGATAAACCTGGTGCCCTTCCTCCAGTTGATTGGCAATTGCTCTGGCTACAATATCTCTGGGGGCCAGTTCTCCACGTTCATCATGCTCATATAAAAATCTTTCTTTCTTTTCATTTATAATAATGGCCCCTTCACCTCTTACAGATTCGGAAATAAGAAAAAACTTATTTGCCTTTTCATTAATCTGGATAGCTGTTGGATGAAATTGATAGAATTCCATGTCCCTTATGTCTGCTCCTGCCAAATATGCCGCAGCCAGACCGTCGCCAAAACTTCCGTTCCAGTTTGTTGTTTTTTGATATACTGCTCCTGCGCCTCCTGTAGCCAGGACTGTTTGTTGTGCTAAAACTCTAACTTTTCTACCTGTATTCAAATCAGTAAAAATTGCACCGGAACAGTTATTATCTTCAACCGACAAACTATCCAGAAACAGCATTTCTCTGTAATTAATTTTTCTATGCCGCACCTCTTTTAGCAAGCCGTTTTCAATAAAATAACCTGTTTTGTCAAAAGCATGCAATATGCGTCGTTCGCTATGTGCTCCTTCTTTCAGAAATTCAAACTCACCATTTTCTTTTTTGTTAAAGCATATACCGTAATCGATTAAATCCTTTACACGTTCAGGACCCTCATTAACCAGAATTTCAACCGCTTTTTCATCCGCCAGCATTAATCCTGTCCGCATTGTATCTCTAATATGTATTTTTACATTATCTGTATTACTTAAAACAACAGCAACACCGCCCTGGGCGTAATAAGTGTTACATTTTCTCAGCCTCGATTTGGTTACCAAAAGAACTTTTCTTTTGTCTGACAAAGTCAAAGCTGTCATTAAACCGGAAATTCCTGTGCCTATAACCAAAACATCTGTTTCAAGACCTAGCATTATATGTCCTTAATTTAACGTTTATGAAATATTGAACAATATGCTATCACGAATTTGTATTGTCTGCCAGATTGTATAGGATCAAGAAGTAAATATACTTGCTAGGCGCTCGTCGACTTTCGAATCCAATGTCTTTAATTTCCTAATAAATTAATTGTCTGAATATATTGTGAATTTTGACTGGCGGAGGGTGAGAGATTCGAACTCTCGCGGCAGAAAAATCTACCCTACAGGTTTAGCAAACCCGCCCCTTCGGCCACTTGGGTAACCCTCCTGTTAATTGGATGCGCGTTTCAGCAATTTATAATAATCAGTAATCTGCTTTTTTACAAGCTGTAATTTCTTTCTGTCGCCTTTTATTCCATCGATATTCAGGAAATCAAAAATTTCTTCAATGTTTATCTTTTTTAAGTTTGTTTTTATTTTTTTTAATTGAGTAATATGTTCATCAATACCGTTAACAAGATTGTCTTTGTTGAGTAAGGTAACCAGGAGTCCCCAGTATGGGTCTGAATGGGCTATTCTGGTCGTATCTCTGAAACCGGTGGAGGCAACCCGGTTCAGATCCTCTTCTTGCAGATATCTGTTGTATAATGAACAAGCCACCACATAGGGCAAGTGCGAAATTGTCGCTATCGTTCTATCATGCTCTTCAGCACTTAAAACCATATACCTGGCCTTCAATAGTCCGGTTAATTTTCTTAGTACAGGCTCAAACAACTTTTTATCTTTTATATTTATATAGGTGACGATAAAAGCCTTGTCTTCAAATAAATTTTTAACGTAATTGGCAATACCGGTTTTTTCAGAGCCCGCCATGGGATGAGCTCCTACAAACATAACTTTTTTAAGCTGCATGCTCTTTACCTGGTCAACAATAAACAGCTTAACGCTAGCCACATCGATAACCAGGGTTTTCTTGTTTAAAAAGGTATCTATCTTTTGAATATATTCCGGGATTATTTCAATGGGTAGGGCTATAATAATTAAATCCACGCTTTTGACTGCTGTTTTTAAATCTGTGCTACCTTCATCTATCAATTTATATTTATAGGCTTGGGCAATAGTTTCTTTTTTTCTGGCATAACCTTTTACATAAATGCCTTTGTTTCTTAGCTGCCAAGCTAAAGAACTTCCAATCAGGCCCATTCCAACTACTGTAATTTTCATGAGGTGATGGTTCGATGGTTCATAGAGGCAATAATTTTAATATCTTCCATAAGTTTTTCAAACTTATCGAAACGCAGCGACTGCGCTCCATCACTTAATGCTTTCTTAGGGTCTGGATGGACCTCAATGGTTATTCCGTCAGCCCCGGCTGCAAGAGCGGCTTTAGCCATGGGTGTTACAAGTTCCCAGCGACCTGTTCCATGGCTTGGGTCTACAACTATTGGCAGATGACTAAGTGTCTTTACTACCGGCACTGCACTGATATCCAGCGTGTTGCGTGTATAGTTTTCATATGTTTTAATTCCTCTTTCACAAAGGATGACATTGCGGTTGCCTTCTGAAAAAATATATTCTGCGGACATTAGCCATTCCTCAATCGTTGCAGATGGACCTCTTTTTAGCAAAACAGGTTTGCGCGTTTTCCCAACTTCTTTTAATAAATTAAAATTTTGCATATTCCTGGCGCCAATTTGCAGAATATCGGCATATTCGGCTACGAGCTTCACGTCTCTGGTATCCATAACCTCTGTAATTATCGGTAGTCCTGTTTTTTCTCTGGCCTCAGCCAGATACTCCAACCCTTTTTTACCAAGCCCCTGAAAACTGTAAGGCGAGGTCCTGGGTTTAAACGCTCCACCTCGCAAAATATTAGCTCCGGCTTTTTTTACAAATTTAGCAATCTCAATAATGCCTTCCCTGCTCTCTACCGCACATGGTCCGGCAATTACTGCAATTGGTGATTTGGAGCCGATTGTCACTTTTTTATTTATTTTTACCTGAGTATCATCAGGATAAATTTCTCTGGAAACCAGCTTATAGGGCTTCTGAACTGGAATGATTTCCATAACCCCATCCATCATCAATATTCTGTCTACCTGTACTTTTGTTTTATCGCCGATTGCTCCTATAACCGTGCGTTCAACGCCTTTGCTAATATGAACCCCAAAACCTTCCTGGTTTAAAACGTCTGTAATTTTATTTATATCGTTTTCTGTAGCCCCTTTTTTCATTACAATAATCATAAATCGTCACCTTTCATTTTAATCCAGGTCTTCCCTGAGGCTTTTGGCATCATGAAGATACACATGTTTAATTTTTTGTTTATCATCCTCAACATTGTAGTGAATTAGAATTCTTATACATTGCCTCATGCTGTTGGGAACATTTATTTCTCTGGCACACAAAAGCGGAACTTCTGTCCAGCCCAGCTGTCTTGCAGCTACCGCTGGAAATTCAGCGTTCAAATCATCACTCAGGGTAAAAAATACACTGGCAATCCGTTCCTTTTTTAAAGAATTTTTTTGTATCATTTCCAACAAAAGTTCTTTAGTTTTCATCAGTATTTCAGCTTTTGTATTGCTAAGCGCTGTCGTTGCGCCTCTTATTCCTCTTAAAATAAAAACCACCTCGCTATTTTGCTAAATTTAACAGTAACAGCATATCTTATATCCCGCCTGATGATCAACAAGATATTAATCAGAAACTGAATTCGATATTAATATTTGCCTGTTGGTCAAGGCTTGATGTAAGTGTAGAATCATTAACTTTATCTATATTCAGTCTATTTTCCAGATAACTCATGTTAATCTGCAATACCCAGACGCGAAAGGCTACACCAGCGGAATAACCGAAATATTGTTCCGACAAAGATGCTCCGGCCCTTAAACGTAATTTAGGTAATATCCAAAAATTTATTAGGTCCTTTTCCATTCCCAAATGATAACTCATTTCCTTGCTGGTACGGTTCAAATTGTGAATATCAAAAGCAAGGACCAGGTCCCCGTCCGAATAGGAAAGTCCTGCCCTCAAGTTTTGCAAGGCCCAATCCTCGTTGGCTATCAGGTTCTGCGAGACATTACCTTTAATGGGCTGCAGGTTAATGTTGCTGGCAATAAAATTTTCCATGGCCAGCCCCAGGCGAACATTGTTCCACTCAGTCATGATTCCGATGTTCCCGGCAAATCCTACTCCATTCATTATGCTTGCACTGTTTTGATCGGAAAAAATTGTATTTTCAAAATCAATTGCGTTTTGAATATTATTCGAATTGATCTGAGCATAAGTCATGTTGTTGTACATTCTGGATAACAATTCACCTCTGCCGGATAAACCCAAAGCAAAAGGGCCCATTTCAAAACTTTTTCCATAAATTGCCATAAAATGTGTGTCTTTATTGGCTTTAACTCCTGTTGTCTGAAAAATATACTGCATATCTTCTACTGCGTATAGTGACAAACCATTGTCCGGAGAAAACAGGCTGAAGTTTAATGCCCTTTTCGCATAAGCTTTTTTCTCCAGCCCTGTATTAAATTGGATCATTTGAGGTCCCGTGCTCTTGTTGTTTTGTATATACTGCATCGCGTTAAAGTAGCCCAGATTAAAGAAAAAATCCAGCGAGGCGTTCATGTGTTGCTTGGTGGGTTCTTCCAGTAGTTTCATTACATCCGTTTCGGAATTATAAATTTCAGTATCAATAAAATGAAGCCCGGCCGGGTTATAAAACAATGCTCCTTCATCATTAGCCAAACCAACAAAGGCATTGCTCATTCCCCTTGCCCTGGTTGTGTTTATATCCGGTTCGGAAATAAAGCTTAAAGTAATAACCTGAAACAAAATAATAAGCAGACCCAAAAAGTATCTATGCATAATTACCTCCGCTAAATTATATGTACTAAAACAATTAACTGAAAATATAATCTTAGAATACTGTTTTTGTTACTAAAAATCAAATCGCTGGGGAAGGGTAATACTCAAGCATCAGGTCATCGCCATACCGTTTTGTTTCGCTAAGACTTAATTGCTGCATATCATTTATGCTTTTTTCTCTTGATCCGTTGAAAATAGAGAGAGCGTTATTATCTCCCATTATTCTGGGCGCTACAAAAATCACGAACTTGTCCACCATTTGCTGGTTCATTAAGGAGAATGACAACTGACTCCCACCCTCGACAATAATTGATGTAATATTTAGTTTCCCTAGTTCCAGCATGATTTCATCAAAATTAAAACTTTGATTTTTTGCTTCAAAATATAAAACCGTTATATTGTTATATGAATCTTGTAATTTTTCAAATTTTCTTTCGTACATTTTTTGTGTTATAAAAACAATGTGATCCTGCATGTCATATATTTTAGCCTTTTGCGGAGCCTGACCTTTTTGATCAACTACAATCTTGGTTAATGATTTCGTTTTATTTTTTAACCTTACGTTGAGGGAAGGATCATCTTTTAAAATCGTACCGACACCTGTCATAATGGCATCATTACTATACCTCAGTTTCTGAACAACATTTCTGGATAAATCATTGGTTATCCATTTGCTGTTTCCATACCTGTCTGCAATTCGGCCATCAAGAGTTTGTGCCATTTTTAAAGTTATAAAAGGTTTTCTCCACACAATATATTTCCGGAATATTTCATTCAATTTCTGAGCTTCCTGTTCCAGGACCCCATGTAAAACTTCGATCCCGGCCTGTCTCAGAAGTGCAGGGGCAGAACAGTTCTTCACCAAAGGATTAGGGTCGCTCATAGCATATACAACCCGTTTTATGCCTGCTTCGATAATAAGTTTGGTACAGGGTGGGTTGTTGCCCCAATGGCAGCAGGGTTCCAGATTCACATATATGGTTGCACCTTTTGCCTTTTTTCCGGCTTTCCTAAGAGCCTCAGCTTCAGCATGCGGTTTTTTAAAACCTTTATGATAGCCGCTTGCCAGTAATTTATGATCTTTCACGATAACAGCGCCGACCAACGGATTTGGGGACACGATGCCAATACCCTTTTTTGCCAGGGACAAGGCCTTTTTCATGTATTTAATGTCTTCTTTGGGTAAAAAACTCATCAAACTTTTTTTAAATTCCTGATAGTTTGCCTGATGTCTTTACTGTTAAAAACAGTTGAACCGGCAACCAGCACATTAGCCCCAGCTCTGGTCAGCTGCTTGACATTTTCTTCAGTAATACCGCCATCAACTTCTATATCAATATTCAGTTTTTGCTTTTCAATTTCTTTTTTCAAGGCCTTAACTTTGTTAATACAATAAGGAATAAGTTTCTGCCCGGCAAATCCAGGGTTTACTGTCATAACAAGCACCTGGTCAACTATGGACAAGACGGGAAAAACTACTTCAATATTGGTAGAAGGATTTATTGCCAGGGATGCCTTGGCGCCTTTTTCTTTAATTAGGTTCAATATTCTGTCCAGATGAACTGAAGCTTCATACTGAATAGAAATTATATCCGCACCGACTTTTATAAATTCTTCTACATAATCCTGCGGGTCGAGGATCATCAAGTGCACATCAAGAGGTAAAGATGTAGCTTTTTTTAAATCTTTTATTACTACCGGGCCAAATGTAATATTCGGCACAAAGCGGCCGTCCATTACGTCAATATGAACATAATCAGCGCCGGCTTTTTCAATTTTTCGCACATCTTCTGCCAAATGATTAAAATTCGCAGACAAAATCGAAGGCGCAACTTTTATCATGTCTTTAATAATCGCATCTTTTCTTTATCTTTTCAAGCTGGCTATATAGCATCCGGTAAGAGTCATAGCGCGATTTTTTTATTAATTTTTTTTCTGCAGCCTGCTTTATTGAGCAGTCCGGTTCCTCCTGATGAGAACAGTTGCTGAAACGACATTGAGCAGCAAGGGTCTGAAATTCAGGGAAACCTCTGGTTAGGTCAATTTGTTTAAACAGGCTTTCATCGAAAAAAGAAAAACCGGGCGTATCAGCTATAAATGTTTTATGTGAATCCAGACAATAAAGACTTACCTGTTTGGTCGTCTGTTTTCCTTTTAAGGTCTTTCTGGATATTTCATCCGTTTTTACATTTATATTCATAGACAGATTTTTTAATAAGGTGGATTTCCCAACTCCGGAGCCTCCGGCAAAGACAATGACTTTATTTTTTATCTCCTCATGAATTTGCTTTTTTTCCTCCGGTTTTAAGTCCAGCGAATTTAGAAATAAAGGCTCAAAACCTAATGAAGCATAGAACCCCAAATCTTTAAACCCATCTTGATGCACCAGATCTTTCTTGGTAAAAACCAGTTTTGCTTTGATATTTAAGGAAAAAAGGTAGGCTAAAAATAAATCAATTTGATAAAGTTTATATTCCGGATTTTTCAGAGCAGAAATATAAAAAACCACATCAACATTAGCAATACAGGGATGTGTGAGCATATTCTTCCTGGGTTTTACTTCTACAATATTGCCCTTACCACCATTGCTATCAAATATAACATCATCTCCGACAACAAGATGTTCTATTTTTTTTTGTTTATGGCATGTTTGGGTATTCAAGGATTTTGGGTCAAAAACCTCGTACAGGCTGTTATATATTTTTAATATTTTACCGTAACCTAAAACGCTCATTACCTTTTTTTCTACAAAATGACTTTTCTTGTTTTTGCCAGTTCATTATTGAAATAAACCTCTATCGTTGCTCCTAGTTCTTCCTCTATTTCAAAATATAATTCTTTCCCGGGCATTACGTTTTCATTATAAAGTATTTGAGAATTATCGCTTTTTATGGAAATAATTTTAATATTGGTTTTTTCTTTATTCAAACTCTGGCTCACTACCAGATCAATTTTAACCATGAGCCTGTCCAGGCCGGGCTCTATTTGTTCTATATTGATACTAACCGGATACCCTTTGGAAATGTATACTTTAACCGTAGAATCTCTGGTGGCGTACTGTCCTTCCTGCGGGTCTTGCGAGGCTATAACACCCTCTTTATAATCAAATGAATAGATGGCATCTGTTTTTTCTATTTTTATAAGTTTATCCTGCAAGAGGCTTTCCGCCTGTTCTAAGGACAGGCCTTTAAGGTCAGGAAGCACCATGCCTTCCTTACCCATGCTCACGATAAAACCTACTTTACGGCCGGCTTTTACATGGCTGCCTACTTCCGGCCTGCATTCAATTACCTGATTGTTGGAGACCTCTTCCGAATATCTTTTAGCCAAAACATAACCATTTAGTTTATATTCCTTAAGTACTGCCAACGCGTCCTCTTCATCCAGGCCGACTATATTGGGAACTTTGGTTTCGGGAATAGCGGTTAAATAATTAACTGCCTGAGAGTATATAAAAGCAAAACCAACACCGATGATTGCAATCAGAATTACTATCAAGACTATCTTATTTATCTTTTTCCTGGGCTTGTTTTCCTTTTCCTTTTTCCGATCTTCGCGTGGGGCATCTGCTTTTTCCATAGAAAAAGTATACCGCATGCGTTTTGTTATTAGCAATATTCTTTATTTTTTAAAGAAATTACTCTTTTCATTTCTGGACAATTATCTGTATAATGAGGTCACGAAAAGGATGTAAGCATTATGACTAAACAGGAAACACCAAATTTACCACCCTTTGATGAATTTGCTACAAGGCGTCTGAAAAGACAAGCCCTGCTTGATAAGGGCATAAACCCTTATGTACACAGCTATGAAAAAAAACAAGACATTGGCAAAATTCTCGGATCTGCGACCGGGCTGGAACCCGAAAAACTCAGCCAACTGAAGGTATCAACCGCTGGCAGAATTATTGCTAAAAGGGGGCATGGAAAAGCGTCTTTCGGTAACATCTGTGATGAATCCGGTAAAATTCAGATTTATTTTAAACAGGACGTTTTGGGTGATGAAAAATATGCCTTGTCTCAAAATCTGGATGTTGGTGATATTGTCGGTGTTTCAGGGGAATTATTCATCACTCATACTGGTGAGTTGACCATAAAAATTCAGGATTTTGTCTTGTTATCCAAGGCGCTTAATCCTCTGCCTGAAAAATATCATGGACTACATGATAAAGAACTGCGTTATCGCAAACGTTACTTGGATCTTATTGCTAATCCGGATGTTAAAGATATTTTTAGTAAACGCAGTAAAATTATGGCTTTCATACGAAAATTTTTGACCGACTTGAATTTTATCGAAGTGGAAACTCCGGTTTTACATACGCTTGCCGGTGGTGCCAGCGCTAAACCTTTCATCACTTATCATAACGCTCTGGATATGAACCTGTATCTAAGAATAGCGTTGGAACTGCATTTAAAGCGATTAATTGTAGGTGGATTTGAAAAGGTTTTTGAAATCGGCCGCGTTTTTAGAAATGAAGGCATCTCCTTTAAACATAACCCGGAATACACTCTGCTTGAACTATATCAGGCTTATGCCGACTATAACGACATGATGAGCCTTATGGAAAACCTCCTTTCGGCCCTGGCTAAAGAGATTACAGGAGAGTACAAAATAAAGTATGGAGATAATGAGCTGGACTTTACTCCTCCTTTCCCTCGTTTTACCATGCAGGATATAGTTAAAAAACATTCCGGTATTGATATTATCAAGACCGACTTCAAGGGTTTAACAAAATTAATTAAGGAAAAACATATCGAAATTCCTGACAACTATACCTCCAAGGGGCAGCTTATTAATCTGTTATATGACAAATTGGTTGAACCAAAGCTTATACAGCCGACTTTTGTAATTGACTATCCTGCTGAAACTTCCCCTTTAGCGAAACGTCATCGCAAAGATGATTCTCTTGTGGAAAGATTTGAACTCATAGTAAACTCACTGGAAATTGCCAACGCATTTTCTGAGCTGAATGACCCTATAGACCAAAGACAGCGCTTTGAAGACCAGCTCAAACAAAGGGAGGCAGGAGATGAAGAAGCGCATATGATGGATAATGACTTTGTGGAATCACTGGAGTATGGTATGCCGCCCACCGGTGGCTTGGGTATTGGGATTGACCGCGTTGTAATGCTGCTCACCAATTCTCCTTCTATTCGTGATGTTATTTTCTTCCCACACTTAAAACATAAACCTCTACCGAATGAATAACGACTGCTTTGATATTGCCATAATCGGAGGCGGGCCTGCCGGTTATGAGGCTGCGCTTGCTGCGGGAAAATACGGTCTTAAATCTTTGCTTGTTGAGGGCAAAAGCATAGGTGGTACCTGTTTAAATGTAGGTTGCATCCCAACCAAGACCTATCTTCATAAAGCCAAAACTTATGATTTGATTAGAAAAAACATCAATACTTCGCCTGAACTCAGCGAATTCTCGTCCTTAAAAAATATTAAAAATTCCGCTCAACGTGTTATCAAAAGAATGCAGTTGGGAATGGAAACTAGCCTAAAGGCTAATAATGTTGTTTATGTTAAAGAAAATGTCGTCGGGTTTGATGCTGCAACATTGATCACGGATCAAAAAAACAAATTTTGGTTTAAAAATCTGATTATCGCTACTGGTACTAGACCCTTTATTCCTGAACCTTTGATGAATAATAATTTCTATACCAATGAGAATATCTTTGAGCTTGAGGAGCTCCCCGCTTCCATATCAATAATTGGTGGCGGTGCTATCGGTGTAGAGTTTGCCTTTTTCTTTTCCTTATTAAATGTTCCTGTAACTTTATATGAAACCGCGCCTTCCATTCTGGCCTATTTTGATAATGATCTGATTGAAGAAGTACGCAAGTTGCTTAAACGGCAGAAGGTAAAAATATTGGAAAATACAACACCGGATATGGCTTCTTTAAAAAAAGGCATCGTTCTTGTCGCTACAGGAAGAAAGGCCTGGTTTCCTGAAACTCGACTTAATTTAAAGCTAACTACAAGGGGTTACATCAAAACAAACGCCAATTTTCAAACCGACACACAAAATATCTTCGCTATCGGCGATGTAAACGGTCTTTCTCTTCTGGCCCATAGTGCAGCTGACCAGGGCCACCAAGTGCTGAACTATATTGCTAAAAAAACTGTTCCGAAAAATAAAGTTATTCCCGGTGTAATTTATACGTCGCCATCTATAACAACCATAGGACTGAGAGAAAAAGATATCACGCAAAAAAATCTTTATAAAATTATCAAAATTAACTTTGGTTTGTCTGGAAAATCCCAGGCAGAGGATCAAACAAACGGCTGGGTCAAAGTAATAACACAAAAAAATATTCTGAAAGGCTGTCAAATTTTTGGTCATAATAGCGAAGACTTAATACCATTATGCAGCCTTGCGGTTGAAAAAGAAGTTCCTCTGGAGCAGTTTGCGGAACTGATTTATCCTCATCCTTCTTATTGTGAAGTATTGCGAGACGCGTTCCAAAAAGCGTTAGAAATTTGAAATATCCTTCGTTTCTTATAAACTCTTTTAGAAAAAAACTTTTCAATATGCAAAAGTTGCCATATCCTATAAATACAGTTTGTGAGGAAGCCAAATGCCCCAATCGCGGGGAATGTTTTTCCAAAAAAACCGTAACTTTTCTTCTCCTGGGCAAAACCTGCACCCGTAATTGTTTGTTTTGCGGCATAGATAAGGGCACTCCTGATACTCTGCAGGAAAACGAACCAGACAAAATACTGGCCGCAATAAAACATTTTGCGCTTAGATATGTAGTATTAACTTCTGTTACTCGTGATGATCTAAAAGACGGCGGCTCAGGTGAATTTGTAAATGTCATGCAAAAAATCAACGACTATAATCCGGACATAAAAATTGAGGTGCTTGTACCTGATTTCCAGGGAAATTGGGAGGCAATAAATAAGGTCTGCGAATTAAAACCTTTTGTATTTAATCATAACCTGGAACTTGTTCCGAATATTTTCAAAACCTACAGGCCACTGGGAAATTTTGATCTTTCTCTGGATATTTTAAAATACGTAAAAAAAAATTACCAGCATCTGCATGTTAAGACCGGGATCATGGTTGGGTTAGGTGAAACCAAAGAAGAGGTCGTACAATTAATAAAGTTATTAGGTTCTTTGGGAATCGATATTCTAACAATTGGGCAATATCTGCAGCCATCAAAAAAATGCGCTGAGGTAAAGCGTTTTGTGCTGCCTGAAGAATTCCTGGAATACGAAAAAAGCGGGGAAAGTTGGGGCATTAAGGTAATTGCAGGGCCGCTGGTTAGAAGTTCGTATATGGCAGAAGCAGTCTTATATGATAAAATAACTAATAAGCATGAGTAAACATCCTGTTTTAGATAGTAACAGTGAAGATCCTGTTTTGGAAACATCTTTACGCCCCAAATCCTTCAAACAATACATCGGTCAGGAAAAAGTAAAACAGAATTTGGAGATCCTGATTAAAGCCGCCAAAGAACGTTCGGAAACACTTGATCATATTTTATTCTATGGCGCTCCGGGACTGGGAAAAACAACCCTGGCCAATATTATCGCCTACGAAATGAATGTTAATATAAAGACAACTTCCGGGCCGGCCATTGAACGTCCGGGGGATCTAGCTGCCATCCTCACCAATCTGCAGGAAAATGATATTCTGTTTATCGATGAAATCCACAGATTAAGCAGAGGTGTGGAAGAAGTTTTATATCCTTCCATGGAAGATTATAAGCTGGATATAATTATAGGAAAGGGCCCCTCGGCGCGCTCCATTCGTCTGGACATACCCAGGTTTACACTGATCGGCGCAACTACAAGGGCAGGCATGCTCTCTTCACCATTACGTGATCGTTTCGGCTTTGTAGCAAAACTGAATTTTTATACACATGACGAACTTTTGGAAATCTTGATGCACTCCGCGGCCACGCTCAATCTTAATCTGGATAAAAAAGCCGGTTTGGAGCTAGCTAAAAGAAGCCGTGGCACACCCCGGATAACTCTTCGATTGCTGAAACGGGTCCGTGATTGGGCTCAGGTTAAAAAACTTGCTCATATCGGTTTTGATATTGTGCATGAAACACTTGCCGCTTTGGGCATAGATAATCTGGGTCTTGATGAAACCGATCGCAAACTGTTATCAACAATTATTATAACTTTTAATGGCGGTCCGGTTGGGCTGGATACTCTTTCAGCTTCCATTGCCGAAGACCCCAATACTATTGAAGACGTTTTTGAACCATTCCTTTTACAATTAGGGTTGATTGAAAGAACCCCCCGCGGCCGAACAGCAACAATTCATGCGTATAAACACTTAAACATCAAGCCGCCAGCAAACTATAAAAAAGTTATACAACCTATGCTCTTTAATAATAATATAGATTCGGAAATTGTTCAGGAAAATATCTGAGGAAAGGGGCAATATAATGCGACAGGCAAGAGAGGAACGCAAGACCAAAGAAACCAGCATCAAAATAACCTGGAAACTTGATGGAACCGGAAAACATCAAATAAAGACCTCCATTCCCTTTATGGACCACATGCTGGAGCTTTTTTCCAGACACGGATATTTTGATCTGAAAGTTGATGCTTACGGGGACACAGATATCGATGCGCATCATACAGTTGAGGACCTGGGAATTGTTCTGGGTTCTGTATTTAAAAACGCGCTGGGTGATAAAAAAAGTATAAATCGTTATGGCTTTCAGGTTCTACCAATGGATGAATCACTGGCGCTAATCAGCCTCGATATCAGCAACAGGCCATATTTGGACTTTAATGTTAAGTTTAAAAGTTCCCTGCAAAATTTTGATAAAGCTCTGGTTAAAGAATTTTTTTCCGCATTTGTTAATCATGCGGGAATAACGCTACACATCAGAATGTTAAGCGGAGACAATACTCATCATATGATAGAGGCCATTTTTAAAGCTTTCGCCAAAGCCCTAAGATCAGCAATTGAAGTAAACACCAGAGAAAAAGGAATTCCATCAACCAAGGGTGTGATTTAGTGCTTGTTTTTTAAAATATAACATTTTATGATAATAGCCAGTTAAATAGTGTTAACAAATAATGAAAAAAATTAATAACAACATTGATACATTAGTAAAAAAAATCGCTGATGAAATAATACAAAGTAAAACCGATTTAAGCTTCATCCTGCTTGTTGGTATCTTAACCAGGGGTTATCCGATAGCACAACGTATCGCAGACCTCATCAAAAAAGAAAAAAAAGTCAATGTTCCCGTGGGCAAGCTGGATATAACGCTTTATCGGGATGACCTGGAAATCAAAAAAAATATGCATAATCTCAAAGAAACACTTATTCCTGTGAATATAGAAAACAAAACCGTAATTCTGGTTGATGATGTTCTGTATCATGGCCGAACAGTCCGGGCAGCGATTGAGCACCTGCTGGATTACGGCAGACCCAAGAGGATACAGCTGGCCGTGCTTATTGACAGGGGCCATAGGGAACTGCCGGTATGCGCGGATTATATAGGACTCACAATACAAACAGAAATTGGTGATACCGTTCAGGTTAAATTAGTGGAAACCGATGGAACAGACAAGATTGAAAAAAATGAGTAAAAAACCTAAAAAAGATAAAGAACAAAAAAAAGACGAAAAAAGCCCATTAGAGCTGCAAAAAACTTTTAATTTCAGAAACTTTTTTTTGATATTGATTATTTTTCTCTTCATTCTTTCCTTGTTTTCACCAATGAAGGGTAAGGGAAAAACATATAACGAAATGTTGTTTTCCGATCTGATTACCGCAATTGATTCCAAACAGGTAACCAGGATCACAATAAACAATGTTGATTCTTCAGCCACCGGACAGCTTGCCGACGGCTCTTACTTTCATTCCAATATTATGAGTTACCCCGGACTTATTGAAAAACTTCAGGCGGCAAATGTTAAAGTCGGTATTAAGCATGAAGATAACAGTGCCTTGATAAATATTTTAATTCAAATTGTACCTTTCCTTCTTATTATAGGAATTTGGTTCTTCATTTTCAGGCAGGCACAGGGCGTGAACAATCAGGCTCTTTCCTTTGGCAAAAGCAGAGCCCGGCCCTGGAAAAAAGACGATCATAAAAGATATACCTTCAAGGATATCGGTGGCATAAGCGAGGCTGTTACTGAACTGGAAGAAATTGTTGAATTTTTAAAGCATCCTGACAAGTTTATCAAAATCGGAGCGAAGATTCCCAGAGGAGTATTGCTTATGGGCCCACCGGGAACAGGAAAAACCTTGCTGGCCAAAGCAATAGCCGGCGAAGCGGATGTAGCGTTCTTTAGTTTAAGTGCTTCAGAATTCGTGGAAATGTTTGTAGGTGTTGGCGCCAGCCGTGTTAGAGACTTGTTTCAACAAGCTAAAAAAAATCAGCCCTCTATAGTTTTTATTGATGAAATAGATGCTGTGGGGCGTCATAGAGGCGCAGGCCTAGGCGGAGGTCATGATGAAAGGGAACAAACCCTTAACCAGTTGCTGGTTGAGCTGGATGGTTTTGATGAGAAGTCTTCTGTTATTGTTATAGCGGCAACAAACAGGCCCGATATTCTGGATAAGGCTTTGCTCAGACCTGGTCGTTTTGATCGTCAGATTGTTATTGATAAGCCTGATATCAACGGTCGTCTGGAAATCCTGAATATCCACCGCGGTAATAAAAAAATTTCCAAAGATGTAGATATGGCTGTTGTTGCTAAAAGAACTGCAGGCTTTTCAGGAGCCGATCTGGCCAATCTGGTCAATGAAGCTGCACTACTTTCTGCACGTCGCAATAAAAAAATTATCGGGCTGGACGAATTGGAAGAAGCCATAGACAGAACTATTGCCGGGCCGGAAAAAAAGAGCAAGGTTATGTCAGAGAAGGAAAAAGAAATTGTAGCATTTCATGAATTAGGCCATGCGATTGTAGCCAAGACCCTGAAAGATACTGATCCGGTACATAAAATCTCAATTCTTCCCAGAGGGCTTGCGTTGGGCTACACTCTGCAATTGCCGGAAAGAGATAAATATCTGATTTCCAAGTATGAACTGTTCAATGAAATTACTATTCTTATGGGTGGCCGTAGCGCTGAAGAAACGTTTTTTGGAGAAATAACCACCGGAGCAACGAATGATATAAAAAGAGCCACACAAATTGCGCATCAAATTGTTTGTGAATATGGCATGAGCCCACTTGGTAACAGGACCTATGGTAAGAACCAGGAAAATGTTTTTCTTGGGCGTGATTTAAATGACCACACCAAGGATTACAGTGAAGAAACAGCGGAAAAAATTGATGAAGAAATATCAAAAATCATAGACGGTTGTTTTCTGGAAGCAATTAAGATTATCAAAGATAATAAGACAAAACTCAAACAAATAGAAAAGATACTTTTGGAAAAAGAAGTTTTAGAAGGCGCAGAATTCGAAAAATTGCTCGCAAATTCATAATTAAATAACCCACCAAAACCCCCGTTATTATTAGCTTTAAATGAAAAATGTTTAAAACAATTTTTTTCAGGGAATACTGTAAATAACTTAGAACGGTATGGGGGGAAACAATGTTGCGACGTGCTGCCTTATTAATAATAATCATAACCTTCACTCAAATATCTTTGAGTTTATATGGAGGTCAACCCGGAGCTTTTTTAAGTTTCGGTGCCAGTGCAAGAAGCATTGGAATGGGCAGGGCTTTTGTTGCCTTAGCTGATGATTCATCGGCAGCCTATTTCAATCCGGCAGGTATGGTACAAATTCCAACTATCGAAGGATCATTTTTTCAGTCCAATTTATATAACGAGTATCAATTAACAGCTTTTAATCTGGTTTACCCAATGGTTGATAATTATATCGGCGTAAATTTTACTCAGTTAGCTTCCAATCCAATGGAGCTCCGGGATGAATATAACATCAGTCAGGGATCATTTACCGACACCAAGTCTTCTATCGGTCTTTCTTATGGTCAACCTTTATTTCTACCAAACTTATCCGTTGGTTTAGGTGTTAAATATGTGACCCGCACGCTTTACACCAACACTGATTCCAGAATACTTGGCGACATCAGCGCCCTATACAGACCTTTTGCCTTTCTTTCCATAGGCGCTACCATACAAAATGTATTGGATTTCCAGCTGGATAAAAATTCAGCGGATAAATTTAAACCTTTAATTCGCGGTGGTATCGCTTACAAAGATAAAAATTTTTCTATAGCATATGACCTTGAGAATGATTTTAATACCTGGTTTGTCGGAGCGGAATTAAAGCTACACCCGCTGCTAACAATCAGAGGTGGCATCAACTACGAATCAACAAATTTCGGTTTCAGCAGTGAACTTTATGGCGTTCGTTTTGATTATGCTTATTCCAATGATGACCTCGGGGCAAATAACCGTTTTTCAATTAATCTGGGCATCGGTCAAATGATTAATGACTTCCAAAAAAATGTTGCTTCAGATTGGCATAATTCCGCTGTCGAAAAATACAGAGAAGGTTTCTTCCTTATTGCCCTGGAAGATATGAAAAAAGCCTATATTCTTAATCCACACGATGAAGAAGTAATAAAGAAATTGTCAAAATTAAAAAAACTGGAACAACTTAGCGAAAAACTAAACCTTAATATTGAAACAGAAAGAGCAATATGGCCCAAGTATGTACAGATTAAACAAAACATTAAAGATGGTCAAACAGATAAGGCTGCTCAGGATATTAAAGAACTGTTAAGAAAATACCCTGACAATTCCAATCTGTTACATCTGCTGGATTTAATAAATAATCCTGGGAAAGAATAAACTATGCTAAGCGAGGGGATGAAAATGAAAAAATGGTCTGTTTTAATAATTTCAATGTTTATGGTTTCGCTGGCATTCAGCGCTACAATTGTTAATGAAAGCCAGGATATTCAAGTCCTGCAGGAGCAAAAGATGGTTATGGAATCTTTAAAAAAATTTATTGATGACAAACCGGAAGCTGCTGATGAAATGGAATATGTAATCCAGCAAAAAGATGAAGCGGCCAGGCAGAAAATGAATTCCATGCTGGAAAAAATGGCAGCGGATGATAAGACAACCAAAAATGAGGACGAGCTTTCTGGCGGGTCCATTGACTATATATCCAGAAAATTAAATCTGGCACTGGTTTATTTTTATGAGGCAAAATACTGGCTAACAATCGGTGAATGTAATAACGTTATCAAGGTTGATCCCAAGAATACGCTGGCATGGATCAGGCGAGGTTCGGGTTATTACATGATAGGCAATTATGATCAGGCCAAAAAAGACTGGCAAATTGCTATGAACTTAAATCCCAAGAAAAAAGATAAGGTGGATTTGCAAAATTTTCTGGCGAAAATTGAAGTGTTATCTAAAGAAGAGCAAAACTAAACACTACGGTATAAATATTCTAAAAGGCTCTTTTCGGGTAACAATAATTTCTGATTTCTTCTCTGGTATACTTTTTCTACGGCATCTAAAAATTTATTGAAGTCATATTCAGTTAATTCACCCTTGCTGCTCCAGCTAAAAGCAGGTATCCATTTAGGCAGGGGCTTCCCCTCTGTAATCAGGTTACATCCTATTCCGATAACAGTACCTGCATTCAGTAATGAGCCTATACCAATTTTAACATGGTCCCCGATAATGCTTCCCAGAAATTGCATGTTGGTGTCTTCGTAGTCGTTTGGGCCTTTTGCCAGCTTTATTTTGCTGTAATTGTTTTTCAGGTCTGATGTTGTAGCCATCGCACCGATATTTACCCACTCGCCTATATAGGAGTGTCCTACAAATCCTGCGTGATATTTGTTGCTATTCCCTAAAAAAATGCTGTTTTCTATTTCTCCGCCAATTCTGCAACCTTCTCCTATGGTTGTATTTTTTCTTATATAGCCGGGATAAATAGTTGCGCTATCATCTATAAACGCAGGCCCGTCAATAACAACATTGGACTTGATCACGACGTTTTCCCCGATATAGATTGGCCCGGCCGTTGCATCCAGATGAACAAAAGGATCGATATGAGTACCTTTACCTATATATATCTGTTCTTCTTTTGTTGTGGCTACAAAATTGTTAAGATCAGACAGGATCAGCCCGCCTTTATTCAGCATCTTGAAATCATTAAGTAAAACTTTTCCGTTCTGTTCAATCAATGACTGAATGTTTTCAAAAAAAATCACATCGCTCAGGTTAACTATTTTACAATTAGGATTTTTTCTGAAAAATTTGATAATATTTTGCTCATTAAATTGATCTTCTTTAGCGGCCATCATAAATTCGGACAACAAGTTGCCAGAGACAAAAAGCATGACAACTTTATGGTTGCTAACCATCAGAAAGTTTTTATCTTCCATGTTTAAAGCTTCCTCAACAATAGCCTGGGTAATTACTGCTCGTCCATTAATTACCAGAGCTTTGAGGCCGTTATTAGAGGTATTTACAAAATATTTCGGATATCGCTGTGCAACAGCTGGTTTAAGATAGTCTCTGGTTAGCAGTGTATACTTGGCCTTGGGGAAAAAAAAGTTTATCCTCTCTAGGTTGGTAAAAATTCCTGCTTTCAATTCAAATACACTTCGCAAATAAACTAGAGGAAAAAACTGTTGTACAAGATTGTCTTCGTAAACAACAATATTCTCAAACATATGAGCCATCATACCACTTTCATTTTTTTTATAAAACCCCTAGAGAAAAAACCACCTTAAAACGCTCAGCATGCTGATTGCAGCTGTTTCTGCTCTTAATATTGTTTGGCCGAAAGAAACCAGGGGGATTCCTTCCTTTTTCAAGCCTTCCAGTTCTTCCGGGGCAAATCCTCCTTCAGGTCCGATAATAACCGCCAGCGAAGAGATGTCTTTATTGAGATGGGTTAAATGCTCCTTCAGGTTTAAACTTCCCTGGGTTTCGGCCAGACAAAATATCTGAGGATATTGCTTCTTTAACATACTCAAATTCTTCAAATCCAGCGGATTTCCCAATTCCGGCAAATAAAAACGTCTGGATTGTACTGCTGCTTCCCGCATAATAGTTTCCCATCTCTTCAAATTTACTTCTTCTGCTTTGGGCACAATATATTTGGTTTTCAAAGGAATTATCCAATCAACACCAAGTTCTGTGGCTTTCTGTAAAACCAGCTCCATCCCTGCTCTCTTGATAATTGCCTGAATAAGGGTGATCGCCGGTTTATTTTTCGGCTGTTTGGTAACTTTTTTTAGAACTTTTGCTACCAGCGTTTTTTTGCTCATCTCAACAATTTCCGCTTCTGCGAAAAAATCATCACTTAACGAAACCAAAATAAGCTTGTCTCCAACAATTTTTCGCAATGATCTGGTTATATGAAAATAATCATCACCGGTTATGCTTAGTTTTTCCTGATTTAGGTTGGGCACAAATATATGCATGGCATCAGTTTATAAACATTACCAATCCTTGTCAAATCGGAACTATTTAATAATTGACCATACCCTTTAGTAGTGTTATATTTCTTTCTGCACAATACATTTGAGGAGGTTTGTCATGGTAAAAATAGCAATAAACGGATTTGGAAGAATAGGAAGAAATGTATTCAAGATTGCTCTTGAAAATAAAGATGTTGAAGTAGTAGGAATTAATGATCTCACAGACACAAAAACCCTGGCGCATTTATTAAAATATGATTCGACTCAGGGAAAATTCAACGGTCAGGTTACTTTTGATAACGAAAACCTGATTGTAAATGGTAAAAAATATAAGGTCAGCGCGGAAAGAAGTCCTTTAAATATCCCCTGGGGCACAAGTCCTGATATCGTAATAGAATCAACTGGTGTTTTTACTTCTAAAGAAAGCCCTAGGGGCGGTTATGGCGACCATCTGAAAAATGAAAAATTTCCGGCAAAAAAAGTAATTCTTACAGTACCATCCAAGGATGAAATTGATAACATGATCGTTCTTGGTGTTAACGACGAAAAATTAAAACCGACTGATAAATGTATATCTAACGCATCTTGCACTACAAACTGCCTTGCTCCAATTGTTAAAGTTCTTAATGATAGTTTCGGCGTGGAAAGAGGCTATATGACAACAATCCACTCCTACACCAATGACCAGGTTGTATTGGATGGACCTCATAAAGATTTAAGAAGAGCTCGCTCCTGTGCTCTTTCTCAGATCCCCACAACAACCGGCGCAGCAAAAGCAGTGGGAAAAATTCTTCCGGAATTAAAAGGAAAACTGGATGGAACGTCTGTAAGAGTGCCCACTCCTACAGGCTCTCTGGTTGATCTGGTTGCCATTCTAAAAAAAGAAGTAACCAAAGAAGAAATAAATGCCGCTATGAAAAAAGCTGCAGAAGGTTCAATGAAGGGTATTTTAGAATATACTGAAGATGAAATTGTCTCCGTAGATATTATTCACAATTCTAATTCCTCAATTTTTGATGCGAAAAGCACCATGGTTATGGGAAATATGGTTAAAGTATTTTCCTGGTATGACAATGAATGGGGCTATTCCTGCAGGGTTGTGGAGTTAGCAATTTTAGCTTCAAAAGTATAATATAAACTTTTTGTTTGATACGCTTCAAGGCCCTCAATAATGAGGGCCTTTTATTTTTTGTTATTCTAAATTTTATTCATCTGTCTTATAATACCCTCAAATATTTCGTTTTGAGGAGGACGTACATGGCAAAAAGCTATATGAATAAAAAGTCTATTAAAGACCTTCCCACGTCAGATATCACGGGAAAACGCATTCTTGTTCGTGTTGACTTTAATGTTCCCATGAAAGACGGTGTAATTCAAGATGACACCCGCATAAAGGCTGCCTTGCCCACATTGAATTATATACTGGATCAGAAGCCGAAAACACTGGTACTTATGTCCCATTTGGGAGACCCTAAAAAAGATATGCAAAAAGCCAAAGAAAAAGCAGAACAGGCCGGCAAACCTTTTGATGAAGAAAAATATCTGAACGCAAAACATCGTATGGCGCCTATCGCCGCTCATTTGAGCAAACTTCTCAACCGCCCGGTGCAACTGGCTCCGGCAGCTATTGGCGCTGCGACCAAAGCAATGGTTGATAAATTACAGTCCGGTGATGTTTTGATGCTGGAAAATACCCGTTTTCATAAAGAAGAAACTTCCAAGGTAGAGTCTGAACGTGAAAGCATGGCTAAAGAACTGGCAAGCTATGCCGATTTATTTGTTAATGATGCCTTCGGCACAGCGCATCGTGCTCACGCTTCCACGGAAACTGTCGCACATTACTTGCCGGCCGTAGCCGGACTGCTGATGGAAAAAGAAATGATATATTTGGGGAAAGTTCTGGAAAACCCCGATCGCCCTTTTATAGCTATAATCGGTGGAGCTAAGGTCTCTTCCAAAATTGCCGTTTTGGAAAACCTGCTACAAAAAGTAGATCGTCTGATTGTGGGTGGCGGTATGGCTTATACTTTTTTAAAAGCAAAAGGTTTGTCTGTAGGCACCTCTCTGGTTGAAGATGATATGCTTGATAAAGCCAGGGAAATACTGCAAATAGCTTATGAAAAACAAATTTATATTTATCTGCCGATTGACCATATCGTGACACAGGAGTTCAGTGCTGACGCTGAGTTTCGCCATGTAGCTCGAGGTAATATCGAAGATGGCTGGATGGGCATGGATATTGGTCCTCTGACCATACAAAAATTTGAAGGCGCCTTAAAAGGTGCAAAAACTGTTTTCTGGAATGGCCCTCTCGGAGTTTTTGAGTTTGAAAATTTTTCCAAAGGAACAATGGCTATTGCCAAGGCTATCGCCGATCTGCCCGACTGTACAACTATTATCGGTGGAGGAGATAGCGTTTCAGCCGTTAACAAATCCGGTGTTGCTGATAAAATGACTCATATCTCCACAGGCGGCGGCGCTTCTTTGGAATTAATCGAAGGGAAGGTACTGCCAGGTATAGCTGCTTTACAGGATAAAGCCTGAAATCTTCTATGAAAATTCTTTTTCTGTTACTTTTGGCGCTTGATCAACTGATCAAGCGCTTGTTTCTGTTCCACCAACACTTTAATTACCAAAATCTGGTTTTGGTAAAAAACTCTGGTATTGCTTTCGGTTTATTTCAAAATAGTACGTTTTTTATTATTCTTTTGAATCTGATCATTATCCAGTTTATTATCTTTTTTCGTAAAGCACTTTTTTATGACTCTACCCTAAAAAAACTGGCATTTGTCTTTATTCTCGCAGGTGGTTTTGGGAATCTTATAGACAGATGTCTGCTGGGGTTTGTTGTTGATTTTATTGCTATCTTAAACTTTCCTGTTTTTAATATTGCCGATGTTTATATAAACATCGGTATTGTGCTGCTATTTATAAGCTATTTACGAAATGCAAAAAAAGGAGTTTAACGAACAGGGATCAATCCGCCTTGATGTTTGGCTTAGCAAACAGACCGAGAAAAGCCGTTCTTTTATTAAAAATTGTTGTGAATCAAATAAGGTTTTTATTAATAACCGTCCGGTAAAGGTCAGTCGTTTATTAAAGCCTGGGGATGTTGTTCAATATGACCTGTCAGAAGAACCCCTTCTTCTAACCCCTTCGGCAATAGAGCTGGATATTGTTTACGAAGATGAATCACTAATTGTTATTAATAAACCTTCCGGTTTAACTGTTCATCCGGGAGCTGGCAATAAAACCGAGACCCTTGTAAACGCGCTTCTCTATTATAACCAGAGCCTGTCAACCTTCGGCGGGCTGGATCGACCGGGAATTGTTCATCGTCTGGATAAAGATACGTCCGGCCTGTTGGTTGTTGCAAAAAATAATTCCATTCATGAAAAACTCGCCGCGCAATTCAAAAGTCGTCTGGTGAAAAAAAAATATGTAGCACTGCTTTATGGTTATTTAAAAGAAAAAAGCGGTACTATTGAGCTGCCTATCGGCCGCAACCCTCACAATTATAAAAAATTTATGGTCAATTTACAAAAAGGCAGAGCAGCTGTAACTGAATATATAGTTTTAAAAGAAGCCAACGAAAAAAGCCTGGTGGATATAACGCTGCATACCGGAAGAACTCATCAGATAAGAGTTCACTTCAGCTATCTGAACCATCCTCTGGTAGGGGATTCGTTATATGGGAAACAATCAGCAGGAAAGCAACTGCTTCATGCCTATTGTCTGGGCTTTTATCATCCCCTGCACAAAGGGTGGGTAGAATTTAAAACCAATTTTCCATCCTGGGCCAATTTAAAATCCTTCTAATCTACTAAATGTAGGGTTTTTTCCCTCCTTTATTTTTTATTAGTACTACCCCTATGGATTACCCGGTTTTCCTGGCAAGGTGATGATTTGATTTTCAATTCAAAATACGTATAATTAATCTTACTGATACCTTTTTCAAGGCAGGGGGAAAATGTTCTATAGTGATAATATTAAAAAAGTTAAGGATATCATATCCCAAAATAAGGTTGTGCCCGAGGTAACTTTAATTGGAGTAACAAAAACGTTGTCCACAGAGCAAACCGAGCAGGCCATTCAGTCCGGGCTTCAACATATTGGAGAAAATCGGCTACAAATAGCTGAGCCTAAAATTATGGCTCTGGCTAATAGATATAAGGTTACCTGGCATTTCATCGGTACAATTCAAAAAAATAAAGCAAAAAAAATTGTTCAGCTGTTTCATGTTATCCACTCGGTAAATAGCTGGGATATATTAGCGTCCCTTAATAATTACGCGAAAGAATTGAATGTGAAACCTGACATTCTCTTGCAGGTCAATGTTTCCGGAGAAAAAAGCAAACAGGGTTTTTCAGCCAATGAAATAAGGCTTACTATTCGTTCTGTATACGATTATTCCAATGTGAACTTTATCGGTTATATGACAATGGCGCCCTATACCAATGATGAAGATTATTTACATTCAATCTTCAAACAATTAAAGGATCTTGCTGAAGAATTAAAAGAATCCGGCATCAATTACCAGCACTTATCAATGGGAATGAGTAACGATTTTATTGTAGCCCTCAAGGATGGGGCGACTATGGTCCGGTTAGGGACCATATTATTTTCTTAAGGAGGAAAAAAATGGTAAACGCTCAAAAAAATATGTTCGAAAAATTCAAGGTTTTTCTTGGTCTGGAAGATTCGGAATCGGTAAACGGTCCTGCGGAACAGACTGGCAGAAAATCCAACCAGAAGAATGCTTCCACTATAAGTCTGTCGTATTTCAAAAAAGGTTTCTCGGAAGTAAAAATTATCTCTCCCAAAAAATACTCTGATGCTCTTAATATAGCTAATCTTTTAAAAGAAGAAACCCCCATGATTGTTAATTTTCAGTATTTGGATTCAATGAATATGAAAAGGTTTATGGATTTCATTTCCGGGACAATTTATTCATTGAACGGCCATTTGGCAAGGCTCACCGATAATATAATCATGTTAACTCCAGCCAAGATTATTATTACTGAGGACCAGCCTGAAAAAACTGTAGAAACTTTAAAAAACAATGCCAACGAAGAAATAGTAGTAAGTCTAATAAATAACAATTGAATAAACAGAAAAAAATCTGCTTTATCGGTGCGGGCAATATGGGTGAGGCTCTTATAAAAGGCCTTGGTAGGGATAAGTCTGCTTTTCAGATAGGAATATTTGATACCAACAAGGAACGCACTGCTGTTATTAAAAAAAATTATAAGGTAGCTATACTGAAAACTGTTCTGGAAATCAATGAATATGAAATTTGTATCCTGGCCATCAAGCCACAGACTGTTCATGAGGTTATCGGGGAGTTATCTTCATTTTTAAAAAAAAATGTGCTTCTGGTTTCAATTGCTGCAGGTTTAACAATTGGTTTTTACAAAAAGTATTTCCCCCAAAATAGAATTGCCCGTGTGATGCCAAACACTCCTGCCCTGATTAACCAGGGGATGAGCGGAATATGTTTTTCAGCAGACTGTTCCTTGCAACATAAAAAAATCGTCTCCAAAATTTTTGAAAATGTTGGGGATATTCTGCCTATAGAAGAAAAACTGATGAACAGCGTAACCGCACTAAGTGGCAGTGGGCCTGCCTATTTCTTTTATTTCGCCGATGTTTTTGCCAGGGAGGCCCTGGAAATAGGCTTAAATTATAATGATGCCCTGCATTTAATCAGCAAAACCATGCTGGGTGCTGCTCAGATGATTTTACGGAACAAACAGACACCGGCAGAGCTAGTCTCTATGGTGACTTCACCAAAGGGTACCACTGAGGCTGCCTTAAAAGTATTACAAGCGAGTGAAATTTCTGCTATAATAAAAGACACCTTATTGGGGGCGAAGAAACGGGCAGAAGAATTAAGTAAGAATATATAATAATGACCGTTCAAATAATATCTTTTGCTTTTCAGATTTACGAATTCCTGCTGGTATTCAGGATTATTCTTACTTGGTTGCCGCACGATTACAATCACCCTCTGGTTCGTGGTCTTGGCAAAGTTACGGATCCATATCTGGAAATGTTTCGCTCCTTGCCATTACAGTTCGGGGGGTTTGATTTTTCGCCGATAGTCGCATTTTTTGTATTAGACTTTATCAGGCAACTTGTTCTCAGGTTGTTTGTTTTTTAGATGTTCCTTTATTTTATTTTTAAAATCCTTTATTCAATACTTATCTTGCGTCTTGTTGCCAATGTATTGATTTTCTTTAAAAAAAATCGTAACCCTGTTCTTAATTTTTTTGTTCAAATTATAGTGTTTTTGTCTTATCCGTTGATAAAACCTTTTCAAAAGATTTTCTTAACACCTTTTGATTTTTCTCCTCTGTTGCCACTTGCTCTTCTCGCTTATATTGTAGAACCGCTTCTAAGGTTCTTTTTCTAGTTGTGCAGACCAAGCCCAAGCTTTTACACGTAAAAACAATAACCAATGCGAAAAAATGTGAAATTATTTATGAAAATGAAGATCATTTAAAAATAAAACTAAATATTATCCCTGAAAAGGGTAAGGCAAACAAAAAAATAATTGATATACTGGCAAAACAATTGAAAATTCCCAAAAAAAAGTTGAAAATTATAAGTGGGGAATTAAGTCACAATAAAATTTTGGCTATTGAAGATTTTATTAAGCCCCTGCAAGACTTTTTTAATTGAGCTCTGTTTCAAATAATGCTTCTAAAAACAATATACACTGTTCTTCTCTTTTTTTCTTTACTTTTTTGTGAAACTATTTCCAATAATGTTACCTTAAACGTTTTACCATCAACCTCGCCAACAACAGACAATGAGCCAAATCTCAGCACTAGCAACTTAATGGAACTTCTTGTGCTTGTGGATACAAAAAATCTTGAGGAAATTTCTCCGGCCATTATTCCCACAATGGCTATAATACCTGTTAATAGCGACTTGTACCCTAATAAACAATATACGATTGAAAGTTTAAACAAACCCTCTGTCAACGAGCAGGAGCTTAAGGCAAATTTTGAAGTAACTCCTTCCGTTTCTATTTCCGGTAATCTGATTCCTACTGTTGATCACAGTATCGTGGTGCTGGAAAGAAAAATTTTTAAGGTGGAGCTGTCTACTCCTTCCATTAAAGCCAGGGAGCCGGCATTGCAAAAAATTACTGATGAAGAAGATGTTCTGGAAAAACCTGTTACTTCCAGCTTCTGGAGAGATTTTCGTTGGGAACAATGGGAGGAAAAGCAAAAAAACGAAGACAACTTACACATAACACCATATATGGATGGCTTCGGTGAAATAAAACTTTATTCATTAAAGGTTAACGGAAATCGTAATAGTGCTTTATTGGACTCTGTTTATGTTGATTTAATGAGAAAAATAAAGGAGGTTGATTTCCAGATTGAATCGCGCTTTAACCTGCTTTTAAGGGCAAAAATCAATGAGGATACTGAGGTTAACTATAATATTCAGCAAGAACCGAATATGCCTCAAAAAACCGATATTAATTTAAAAATAAGAAAAAATATTATCAATTTTGGGGTCATTGATAAAGCATATTCTTTAGGGGCTTTTACAAATATCAGCAAAAAAATAGATGGAATATCAGTTGTAGGCAGTGAGGGGTCTTTCAATTACAACTTTGGGTACGGTCAAGCTAAAAGTCAGGCAGATTTCTTTAGCAGAACGGGTAGTGGAGTAAATGAATATGTGCTTCGTAACAAACCGATTTTGGAAAACTCTCTGAAAGTTTGGGTAAACGATGTTCTTCTGGTAGAAAATGTTGATTATCAGATCAACTATTTTGAGGGTAAGGTTGTTTTTAAAACTCCAAAAATGTCTCAGGATAATCTGACTTTTTATTACGAATATACCAATCCCATAGAAGAATTCATTCCGATTGCTACACATGTAAATTTTATAGGGTTAAGCGGAGAGTACACAAAGCAGGCTCAGGATGAACTACAACCTATTTATAAGGAAATAAATGAAACCTATATTTTATCGTCCGATGTTAAAATGATACAGCTAAAAAAGAAACCGGTTAAATTTACTTCTGAAAAAATATGGTCCGACGGTTTGCCCTTAAAAAACAACCGCGACTATTATATTCATTATATTAATGGTAAAGTGTTTTTTCTGAATAAACCGTTATCGCCAACGATAAACATCTCCTATCTTACTCCACAAACCCAGAAAAAAACTGAAGTATTTAACGGTAAAGGAAAGTTGGGTATTTATTACTTACAATTTATGCCAATTCTGGAATATAGTGACGAAGTCATTGTACAGGACATGGTTTACAAAAGAGATGTGGACTATAAAATCGATTACATTAACGGTAGGTTGATGTTCAATTATCCAATTCCCCAAACATCTAAAATCGTTATTAATTATGAGCAACATGTATTGGGCAAATATTCCGCTACCAATCCTGAGACCGACTCAAATTATAAAGTTCAATTCGGATACTTCAAAGAGTTTGCCAAAGCGCAAAAAGACTTAAATACCAAATTAATTTCTGATACTTATAGCTCCCCATCTCTCAATGCTGACAATAGCCTGACATTGTACCTAAGCTCCTGGCCGATTGTTTTAGATTCTATCGCAGTTTATGTTAATCAGCAGCTTATCAGTTCTGTTAATTACAACTTAAATGCTTATACCGGTGTGGTAACTATTAACAACACAGTAATAACCGGCTCTCAAAATGACGTAAATATAACCTATTATTATTATAAGGAATATGGACCGTCTCAATGGTTCTTTTCAGGAACCGATCCGGACTTTGAACACAATGTTATCTTTAATAATCAATCTGCCCATAGAATTCTCTCAAAAATGGAGCAGCCTGTTAAGTATGACCGCTACAACAACCAAATTCTCGTTGAGTATCAAAAAGCCTCTCAAGCAGGTTACTTAACACTGATTTATGGTAAGGATTATATTGTTGATTATTATAATGCGGGAGTAAATGTAGGACAAATATATATAGTTTTGTTTAATCAATATCTTGGGAAAGATGGTATGGTTTACGGTGTTCCTGCCAACCTCACATCTTATGATCAGTTTCGTATTACTTATAAATACAATAAATCCAACATACCAGACCCCGGCGACATTTCACATGAGCAATTTGAGGCAGTATATAATCAAAATTTCTCCAAAAATCTAGATATTTGTCTTGATGTAGCAAAAACCAGTAAGGAGTATTCCAGAAGTTTTCAAACTACAACCAATTATATAGCAGCAAACGGACAATACGGGTTTACCTATTCTCTGAATTACCCGAACATTGTTGAAAACTCCGAAATAGTTTACATAAATGGTCAACCTAATGCCATAAAAAATGAGCATTACTATATAAATTATGCTTTGGGAAAAATAACCTTTATAAACCTTAATCCTACACCTTCTGATAATGTCTATATCAAATACTCATATTACACAACAGATTCCGGCGAAAACATACAAAAGGTCTTCAAGGAAGGTAATGCGGTTAATCTGCGAACCAAATATACCAATAATTTTTCCAGTTCTCAGTTGGAACTGGTTTCTGTTGATGATGATTTTGCTCCGTTCGGTTCCACGAAATATGCCGCAGGATCAAACGTTATCAACTTTGCTACAGCCGTAACACCTTACAATAACGTTTCTGTGGCTACCTCCTATTTTGTTAATAAAACAAAATTGGATACAGCTTCTTTAAATGGCACTAAATTATCTCAAACTCAAGAAAAAATAATGGCCGAGATCGGTTATAAACCATTCAATATTCTGGCTGTTACCTATCACTGGGAAAAAGAAAACAATTTGTCGGATATAGATAATACAGTATCTCCAAACTCCAGAGCGGTCGATAATATCGGCTATAAAAATATGTTGGGAGTTTCTGTAGGCCCACAATATTTTCTTACAAACTTTTCTCTTAATCAGTATGACTACAGAAATGATTATATGGATTTATCTAATGTTACAGACAAAAAATCCTACAGCTGGATAGTGGATAACACCTGCACGGCATATGATAACCGTTTCCAGCTTAAAACAATTCTTTCCAAAACAAATGAAACCGAACTGGAACCTCTTTCGGGTAATCATAAACTCAGAGAAAATGCCTATCAGAAATCATCTTTTCAGCTTACCTTAAAACCCTTACCCTTTCTAGATTTATATCATTTATATAACAGAGAACTTACTGAAGTTTATAACGGTTTTGATAGTAACAATAATCCTGTTTCAAATAATTATAGCCTGGTTACTTTGCAAAACTATCAACACAACATTACTCTATATCCGCAAATTCAGACCTTTATCGTTGATAACCCCAATTATCAATATTCCATTGCTCAGTCAGAAAAAGCTTCATTACTGGTCAGCCAGACTCCTGATACAACCTTCAGTTTGCTACATCAATTTACCTGGAAATTTATCAACCTTACCAATGTCCTTTATAAAACTTCTAATGCTAACTCTTTAGAAAGCAACAATAATATCAATAAAAATGCTAATGTTACCGAGTATAATGTTTCCAGCTTTTATTTGTTCGGAAATATTTTTCCTGTTCAAATACAAACTATTTCCCGCCGGTTCACAAAATCGTTTGATTCCAATAGTATTCCGCGAAACACAACATTATATTCATCCGGAGAAAATTATTCCAGCGACTCCAGATATGGACTATCGTTAACACCATTGTCTAATCTTCGTTACAGTTTTGATTTTGCTTCGGCTACTAACTATTCATTTTCTACCGAGAACAGAACAACTGATACTTTGATATCTTTTCAAAATTATCCTAAAGAAAATACCAAACAGGTTATTCAATATACTTTGGGAGATTTACTTAAATCTCAATATACCAGTGATTATACTCTTGAGGAAAACTATAAAAATACCGTGTCTTTATCAACGGTAAATATAACTTCAGTTAATAGTGTATCCATTTATAATAAAACTGCCCATATTAATGCTCAAAACCTAAGCAATGCCTTGCTGTTTTTCAAATATCCTATTAATTTGAATATTAATCAAACTTATGACGATTATATTGATACTGACAAAGGTTTAAAGTATAGAATTATGCAGCTGATGAATATAAATACCAATATTCCTGTAGCCGATTTTAGCGTTTCTCCTGTTCTTAACTACAGCCGAACTATACAATACCTGAAGGTTTCCGCTGATATTGATTTGGCTGATATTCAGGGTAATTATAATTCATATTTGTATAACAAAACAATTGAGGGTCAGCTAAATTGCGTTAAACAACTTAATGCCCAGTTTTCCTTTTTGTTAAATTACGGTTATAAAAAAATCGAAGAAAATTTAATTACACCCCCTACTGAGGATATTAAAAGTATAAGCGTACATAGCCTGGGCATAGGGATGCTAATGTATTTACTGCCAAAATTATCTATCAGCTATACTTATACACTAAAAGCAAACATTAATGACATTACACAAATGGCTTTTAACAACTATGCTGATGCATTCCTGGCAGAATACAGGCCTGATCCGGTAAATAATGGAAAATATACAAGCTCGGTGGTTGTTACCTTTAGAAGAGAACATAGCTGGGGTATCGGGCTTAATGATTACGCCAAATTTGAAAACAATCAGGTTAACGGAAACACGCTATCTACCGAAATTACCGATATAGATAATATTTCTTCTACCGGGGTAGTCGCGGCAAATATTGAAATACCGATGGCTGAAAGAAGTAACGGAACAATTGAGAAATTTGTTTTTACCGCTGAAGGAAATTATGTAGAAAAAAAGGATTTAACTGGAAAAACTGACTTTAACTATTCAATTATTTCTTTTATTTTTAGCGGAAAACTCATTTTTTAGATTACATTTATTATTTGCTGCAGAGGACTTAACATAATATATCCGAACATGAATACAATACCTCCGATAACCAGCATAATCAGCAAAACAATCAGATTGGCTAAACGGTCGTAATGCTCTTCCTCATTGAGATTTAGCTCCTTTATCATTTTTTCTATTATGGATATTTTTTTTGTATTCTCTACCTGCTGGGAAAATATCGGTTTATACTTTTTAAGTATTGCCATTGATTCCATGGCTTCCGGCAACCCTTTTCCTTGTTTGATCAACAGGCTCAGTGTGGAAAATAAATAGCTTTCATGAAAATTATTTTGTACTTCATTATATTTATCTATTAAATAATCAAATGAAATATGATATTTAATCGAAGCCTGGTAAATAGTAAATAAAGATTTTTGAAAATGTCTGAACATAATACTTTTTATCAAAGGAAGTTTCATAACCATTGCTTTGTTCCGCTTAAACATAAAAAAACCAAAGGTTCCGATAACAAAAATTGCAAATATTATTATTAATAAATTAGAGGGATAAAATAAGACTAATAGCAATGGCGTTTTTAGTTGGTAGTATTTATAATAATTACTAATTTGAGGAATGATTATCGTTGAAAAAACTGGAATTAATATAATTACCAGAAGAGATAAGGTAGCCGGATAAAATATTTTGCTTAGCATTTTATTGTGTTCAACAATTTTGTTGCTTAACATCTCGTATATATCCTCTATGGCAGTTTCCATGTTGCCAGTTTCTTTAGCTATGAATAAATAAAGCCTGGCGTTACTTCCTATCAGAGAACCCGAGAGTAAAGCATCTGAAAAGCTGCTCCCTTTCTTTAATAAACCCAAAACCCTTTTTATCAACGGCTTCCTTGACTTTTTTACAACATTTTTGTAATTATCCAGAATGTAATAAGCATTCGTTCCTTCCTTATAATATAAATACAAAAATTGAAATAAATCTTTTTGTTCTGGCAATGATAAACCGGCTTTGCCAATATATAAAATCAACCATTTGCTTTTCTTAATTTTTTTTAGGGTTGTCTTCGAAAAATAAACTCTGAAAAACCCTTTTGTTAATGAAAAACAAAATGCCTCATAGATCATGGAAAAAATAATCCGTTTGTGTTCTTTTCAATAATATTTGCCAGTTCTTTTATGCTGATTCGCTTAATTTCGGCTAATTTGTTTAATATAACAACCAGATATTCTGGCTGATTAATATGTTTTCTGTATGGTTCGGGAGTCAGGTATGGCCCATCCGTTTCAATGAGCAATTTGTCTAAAGGTATTTGCTGGATTATATCCAAAAGATTTTTATTATTCTTAAACGTTATCATGCCGTTAAGCGAAATATAAATACCAATATCCAACAGTTTTTTAAGTGTATCTAAAGGGCCGGTATAAGAATGTAATATCATTTTTATTTTCTTGGTATCTTTGATAATCTGGTAAACATCTTCTTCTGCGCCCCTGCTGTGGATTGAAGCGGGAAGCTGAAATTCCTGTGCTTTTTCTAGAAAATAAATAAAAACGTCTTTTTGTGATTTTTGTTCACTATACGAATAAAAATAATCCAGGCCTATCTCCCCTATTGCTACACATTTCGGATTATTCTTGAATGCTAATAAAGATTCTTCAAACTCTGCTTTTAAAAAGCTTTTAGCTTCATGCGGGTGACAACCGAAACCATAATACAAACATTCATGATTTTGCGATATCTCTTTAACATTCAGACTATCTTTGTAATCTACCCCAAAATTAATAATTTTGTTTACATTATGTTTATTTGCATTATTTAACAATTCTTGGATATTTATGGAGCTAAATTTTATATCAGTAAGATGACAATGGGAATCTATTAAATTCATTATATTAATGAACTACGCCTACCATCCTTACAACTTTCGTTACCTCACCCTTTGCTTCAGGTGCTTCTATAACCACAAAGTATCCTCCTTTTTCAACATATTCTCCCGCTTCATCTTTCCCATCCCATTCAACTTCGCAGTCACCCTTAACCGATTTTCCCTGAAGTCCGCCTGTAAATGTGAATTTCTTTACAAAATGACCGATTGAATCATAAACTTTTATCTCTATTCCTGTATCCTGATTTAAAAAATAGAATAGTTTGGTCTTTTCTTTCCGCGAATAAAACGGATTGGGATAATTGGAAACATGGCTGAGAACTTTATTGGTTTCAACCGTCGTAACGGAATTTGTATAAATATAATCGCTTAATAATCCAGCCAGATTTTGTGCTTTTATTCTGTATGTATATGACATGTTGGGCTTGCGATTATACATTACAGCCAGTCTGTCTGATGATTTAATGCTGGCAGGATCGCTAATGTAGTTTTCTTTTACTACGGACCAGGATGGCGAGTAATTGCTTTTTTCTTCAACAATAAACTTACCGATACCTGATTCTTCCTCTAAAAAATCACCCCAAGTAATTTGGTGAGTAATATTATTTACATCCGTATCGCTAATAACAACTGAAGGAGGATAATTTGGCAAATGCGGAGGCGAAAAATCCGTTTTAAACTCAAAATACGAAGTCTTAGAGTAATATTTGACGCTGGGATTATCGGTCCTTTCGCTGATAGTATTGAGCATAATAAAATATTTTTTATTATCCTCCAAAATAATATTTTCGATGTTTAAAGGTTCATCAATCAATAGACTCCTCGGTGTGGCCAGGGCTTTTTCTGTATAAGTGGCAATATCTGTGCCTTCTTTTGTGCTTCCTATATAGTATTTGACCCCGACAATATTGTTTCCATTTTTGGTGTAGGAATCATAATCGATACCAATTTTTTGTACGTACTGGGAGTAATAATTACCGCTTATAATTGGCTGGCTCGGCCTAAAGGCGTCAATGATTAAAACAGTGTTGGTTGTAATCGTTTTATCGGCTTTTGCTGTCCCGTTCTGAAAGATAACATAGGGATTTGCGGTTGTTATGTAATATGTGGTTCTAAATACAAATTGTTTGTCAATGTTTGCTGTCGGACTAACCGTTGCAACTAATGCGAAACTATTTGATGAGGACAATTCATAAGGATTTGCAAATTGAATCCTGACTTTTTTATCACTATCCATCCAGGTATTCACCGCATCAAGTTTTGAAGCATCAGTTAACTCGAAATAACTGCTGTTATAGGTTTGGTTTCTTGATAGGGTGTATATGGCAATATCGTTGAAATCGCTTTTTATAGCTGTTCCATCCAATAGGTAGTCTATACTTCTAAGTTTTGGATTAAAATAGTCTACAGTTAGGTTAAATTTTTGTAAAACTATTCTGTCTCCTTGATAAACATCTTCCTGCTTGTTGTTATTATGGGTAACATCAATTTTGGAAGTGTATTTCTGAATATTAAACGGGATTGAATTAACCGGGAATGAACTGTCAACAACAATATTCGGAGTTTCAATATAGATATCGTTGGCGGTAACTATTCTCATGGAAAATGTTGTTCCTATTGGTGCGTTAATGCCAACTGCGCCGACAATATAGTATGTGTCATTATCAGATTCATTGGTTAAAGCCTGGTTAATTTTAAAATTAACTGTAATTGTATTTTTTCCGGATTCAAATCTATCATTTCCATTACTTATCAGGACGTCAATATCTTTATTAAAAATGCCGTTATAGTCCCCATCTTTGTATATGGCAATTTGTGAAAAGTTGGAGTTATCCAATGAACCGGTATATGAAATTTTCATTCCGCTCCAGACTACACTCCCAACATCTGTATAAAGTTTTAGTTTTTTTATTGTGGCTAAATCCGCACCCTGATTAAATGTGGGATTCAAGTCGCTATCATCCATATTGTTTATATAAACACGGCTTATCGGTTTAACAAATGTGACGGTTTTGGTTTTAAATGTATTATAAGGATCTATTGAATAATCAACCATTTCGTTATCATTTACCTGACAAACATTTTTTGTAGCATATTGTAAATACATAGTATTCCCTTTTACCGCTCCGGCCCCTATATCAGCAGCCACAAAAAATTTCTTTTTATTGCTGCTCACAATTATTTCATCCTCATAAAAGGGTATATATACTACATGAGTGTTATCCAGTTCTTTATCGCTGACACCTACAATTACATCATATTTTTTTCTCGGCTCAAACAAACCATTATCATCTCCATCTTTATATATTGTAAATTGACTGATGTCTGAGGCGACATAATGACCGTATGCTAAAATTCTAATGCCCTTTAAATGCACAGGCTTATCATTGGCGCTAACTGTAAAAGACATAAATGCAAAATCTTTTTGTCCCTGTTCTGCATATGGTTGTTTGATGCTTACTTCGTCCTTATATTCCTGCAGCACAAGTTTTTGCCTTAAGGCCTCTCTGGCGATAAGTCTGTTACCCGCCATGTCGTCACCTATAACTTTAATATATATATTTTTTTGTTTGTCCGAACCTTCCACGTTAATTGTGGTTATATATACATAATCGCTTTTGTTTAGTTTGAGGAAAACCAGTTCATAGGAGCTAATTGTCGTTATTTCATCTTCGTTTATTATATAAATTGTCGGGGTGGGGTTATCACACATTTTTTCATTAAAATTTATCGTCACCCTTAGAGTTTCTGTATAGTTTAAATTATCTTTTTGTTTGTACAAATCCGTCTGCATACTGTACGTCGGTATGGTTATATCAAATGTGATAACTTTTTTAACTATTCCAGGGTTTATATAAAGACTTTTCCTGGTCCAGACATATAACGATTTTGGACCTTCCAGCGCATTCTCAACAGCAGTGCCGTTATCAATCCTGTAGGATAAGGTTATTTTGTTCTCCCCCGCTGGCCAGGGGTTATTAACTTCGGTTGCCAGTGGTGTGTTATAAGATCCGTCAATTACCCGGTAATAATCATAATTCGTAAGAGAGGAGTCCTTACTGATAACAAGATTTACTGTTAGCCATCTTGTGTATTCAGTTCTTTGATCCAGTGAATATATATATAGTCCCGGGTTCGTTGCCGCATCAATATTGACATTAAAGGTCGCTCCGTCAAAGATAACATCTGTATAATTCAATGCATTATCTGTTATACCAATCCTAAAATAGGCGTTACCGCTTGCTTCTGCCAAATTTGTATTATACGTTGCCAGCCAAACCGTTCGATAGTTGGAACTTAAAGGGTTGCTCATGGTTTCAGGTAAAACAGGAGTCAAATCTACTGTAACCGTGCTGTAAAGACCAGGCAATAAAACCTGCCAAAAGGGGGTAACAATTGCCGCCTCAATATAAGCAGGATCCTGATAAGCAAGCTTGTTGGAAACCTCCATCTTGGCGGTCATCAAGCCCTTTGGCACTATCACATTGCTATATAAACCTTGAGACCCAACTTCGTCAGGTTGTATTCTGACTAATGGTTCTGTTGTGTCGTAATAAATGCTACAGGTTACGGATTCGGAAGATATAATACCCAAATCATTGGCAACCCACAAATATAGAAGCTTGGTTTCGTTTTTCTGACTATCAAATGTGTAATAATAATCTGTAGTCGGGTAGTCTGAAAAATTAGTTATATCCAGGTTTGGTGTGGCTTCCTCGGTAATCCAATATTTTTTCACCTGTGAGTCTACATTAAAGGTAACCTTAACTTGATCTAATTTTGTATAATATTGATCTTCAGTTAACGGATTATACATTCTAAAATTTGTTGCCTGTGGCGGAGATGATGTTTTAATAATAAAATAGGAGTCCCCGTTTAAGCTTGTTGTTTTATTGCCGGCATTATCGAATACTGTTGTTTTGAAAATATACCACCCGTCCTCAAGTGAGCTGACATTAAATGTACAAAACCATTCTTGCATAGCTGGCATAAGGTTTACAAAGGTCTCAAGGTTTGGGCTGTTTAAATAGTAATATCCCAACATTGGTGTTATGGTAACTTCTTCTGAAAGTTGAAGTGTAACACTTACAATATCTGAGGTTATTAGGAATGGTTTAATGAAACTTCTGGCAATTGAATAGCTTAAGGTGACTGTGGGCGCTGAAACATCAACTTTAATTTCCCTGGTGGCAATTGAACCGTTTCCGGCTCGATCCAGGGCGAATAAAAGAACATTGATCGTGTCATGATTATTCGCACTTACCGATAATGTTGCTGTTAACTGCGATGTAAAATCAGAATAATCTACCTGGCCTGTGGACGCCTTATATTTATATGGTGCATCTCTTAATTGACCGTTTTCTATTGGTACATCCCAGGACAAAGTAATAACCGTCTGGCTGAACCAGCCTGGTAAAGGTAGAACAACCCCGTTAGGGATATCGGTATCAACAATTGGGGACTGCGCGATAATATCAAATGTGTTGATAATGGGTGGTGTTTTATCAATCTTAATATATAAATTTTTGGTTGTTAAATTACCCGCTTTGTCCCGAACCTGTATATAGGCATCTCTCGTGTCGTCCCCTCCCTCAAGCACTCCCAATCCATTGTAGGCCAATTCGTTCTGCCAGTCTGTCCAGTTTTGTGTTGTTACAGACTTAAGCCTGTATGGTTTTGCTGGCAGTTGCCCGTCATCGTTTGATTGATTCCATTCCAGATTAATTTGTTCATTATCATACCAACCACTTTCCGACAAATATCCGTTGCCATCACTATCAGTATTATCCGCCAATATATTAGCATAAAAAGATGCCGGATTTACCATGTCTACATAAACATTGGTTGTCTTTTGCAGCACGTTACCTGCGTGGTCTGCTATGGCGCCGACAATATAGTGTGTTAAAGACCCGCCTTCGGTTGTATAAATACTGACATCCTTAGAGTTTGTAAATCCCTGGCCGTATGTGGTCTTGCCCAGATCGTTTTTAATAAAATATTTTGCGCTTCTAAGGCCTAAACTATCCGTAACATTTTCAGAAATAAAAGAACAAAAAACATAATTATCCGAATACCACCCCAAATCAGGAGTAACTCCTCCGCGATGCGGGCCGTCGTCTTCTAGTTTAAGCGTATAGGATCCTGTGGGTAAAGTAACATCAACCGTCACAAAAACTGAATTTGTAACTATATTACCTGCTTCATCAGCACATTCTATAGAAATTTCATTTCTTATGTTGGCCGATACCTTAAAATTAGCTACCGTATTTTCTGCTTGCCAATTACCCCATCCATTGTTGTTAATTTTAATACGATAGGGTTTGTCTCTCAGTTTCCCCCCATCTATTGGCTGCTGCCAGCTTAAATCTATTGTATCATCATCGTACCAGCCAGGTTCAGGGTCTATACCGTCACCATTGCTGTCAGCATCCGGTACAAGGGTAATATTAAGATTTGATGGTGTTGTTACGTCGGCTTTTATATATTTGTTTATACTTTTAGTCCAACCAGCCTTATCTACAAATAACGCCGTAAAAATAATGGGTGTATTATCCTGCGGTATAACTGTAAATTCCGAAAAAGTCGGATTTGAGGAGGGATTTTGACTATAAGAAACGTCTTTGTCGGTTTTCAGGTATAGCCTGGATAATCCGGCACCGCCACTATCAATATCCCATGTCAGAACAATATTAAGGGTAGACTGATCATACCAGTTCGCATTTGGCAAAACACCATCGTTCTGGTTATCACTATCATCAGGAAGAAAATTAATATCGACAAAATTAAATGAAATCGGCGTCTCGCTTACATATACAATCCCTGATGTGGTCTGAATATTTCCGGCTGCGTCTTTAGCAATTAATACAAATTCATTCCCGGTTAAAGATTCCGACGTTCCAACCATAACGTCTGAAATATTGGTCCAGTTTGATGTTGTTGAGTTCAGGCCTGACGTATTTCTATAGGCAAAAGGTTGATTTGGAAGTGCGCCGCCATCAGATACCGACCACATCCAGCGAACTTCCGACCCGTCATTGTACCAACCTTTTTCCGGCAACATTTGTCCATCAGCTTTATTTGTATCATCCATCAGTAGCAAATAATTTATTGTAGGAGGCTGAATATCAACTTTTACGTTTGCATATGCTTCCCTGACATTCCCTGCTTTATCTGCAGCCCTCACATAAACCGTTCTGTTTGTATTATTGCCTGGTTCAATATATAGGGCATTTGCATTCATCGTACTTTGAAATTGATTTATTGAAATAGTGTCTCCAATTTGAGCGGACCAATAGGGCCAACCTACATCGCTTTTTATTTGGTAAGGCTGATCTTTTAAGGCTGTGTCACTTGGTTGAGTCCAGCTAAAACTGACAGTTTCATCATTGTACCAGCCTTGTTCCGGTACTGACTGGGTTGGATTATTGTCCGTATCATCTGCTATAGTTACATAAAAAGTCCCTGGCAGTGTCTGGTCTACATTTACCGTTATCGACATGGTTACATAGTTATAAACATTATCTAAAAGATACACAACGATTTCACGGTCTGTGCCTTCCAGTGTTTTTATACTAACTGTGACGTTTGAGCTGGAATACAGCGATTGAACAATTGATTCATAATAAAACTGGCTTCTTACGCCACTTCCGGTATTATCTGTAGCCAAATTGTTAATTTTCACAGAAACGGTTAGCTGGTCATACCAGCCTGTTTCTGGAAGGATACCGTCTCCACCGTTATCCGACAAATCTGGCAATAATTGAAAACTAGAACCGTTAATTGCCGGTGCCTGATTATCAATCATTATATTTTTGGTGTTTATATAAACCGTGTTATCGATAGTTGCATTTCCTTGAGGAAAAACCAGGTTAATTTTTAGCTCCACGTTTCTGCTAATACTTGCTGAGGTTGGTAGAACAAAATTATTGAAATCAAACAAACCGCTTGTATTTATATTTACGACCGAACCCTCTGCTTTATTGTCAAAAAAAATCCTCGCCGATACATCCTGCAGTGGATAAATGTTCTGATTATACTTATATGTGACTTTGCCGCTACAATGCAACTGTTCGGCTGAACCTATTCCTCCTTTAAACCAGGTTCCCTCCGGACTTAGGTACATATATTTGGAATCGCAGGTGATGTTAAAAGTGTTTACAACAAACTGTTCGTTATAAGTTAGGTTATCGTTATAAATATAATCGTTACTGCCATCATAGCTGTTGATGGTTACAGAATATATTCCATCTTGTATAAATGAATTTTGCCACTTAATTTTAAAATTCAAAGAACATTCAGACCCATATTTGCCTCCACTGAAACTATCAAGCAAATCAAAACCCTGTACAATAGTACATGTCGGTTGATTTGCAGGAGTATATATAACGACAATTTTATCTCCGATATTAATTGTCAGCGTGTCATCATCCGATTTCAGCTGGATTGCTTCATTTTGCATGATATTCATATAGTTTGTAGTAATTCCTGATGATTTGAAAACTACTTCACTTATGGAACCGTAACTGAATACTGCTAAAAAAAGAAAAAGGCTGATTAAACGTATTAGACGGGTCATAGATTATGTTTTATTAGGCTCTTCTTTTAATATTGGCTCAATAAAACCGTCTCTCTCCAGATTTTTGGATAGTTCTATTATATATTGCTGTGATTTATTAATATCAGACTTGGAATATTTGTTCTTTCCCAATTCTATACCCTGTTGCACTATGTTTTTTACTCCTTTTGGCAACACATCATAAAGGCGGCTTATTTGTTCCTGAGGCTGATGACAAAAAGCTATAGACAGGATATCGCTCTGTATCTCTGAAAAAATTCTGAGAAAATCCTTTTCGCTAACCTTAAATAAATCTTCGAACATAATCATTATACCTCTAAAATCTTTTTCGTTTTCAGGATATTTAACCTTATAAACATTTGATAAATTAATTTTTTGATCAATATCGAGATATTCCAGAATTTTCGCCAGAACATATTTGCCTCCAAACTGCTCTGTAAGTAATCTTCTTAAGATTTTATCAAAATTTTCGATTTCTTTTTTTGTATATTGAATCAGAGACATCAATTCAGAAATTATTATGGCTTTTATATCATCCTGAAATTCCTCAAGAATTTTTTCAGCAATTTCTGGCCTGACTGATGATATGACCAGACAAACATATTTTAAGTTTTCCGGTTTTGCTCCCAGAATTTTTTTTAAAACATGAGCTGTATGATATGAGTTATATTCATTTATATAAGTAAAAAAATTCTGGGGCTGGGTTATATTCTGGTCTATTGGCTTCTCCATTTGTATAGAATCCTTTATATCATCTCTGGTTACTTTATTGGCTTTATTTACAGGCTTAACTTCTTTACTCATGACTTATTCTTATAAATCCTTCCTTCTCTAAATTTTGTGACATAGTAATAACCTTCTGCCGCGCTTGTTCCACATCATATCTTGAAGCAGTGTTGGTTTTCAGATTTAGCCACTGATCCACCATTGCCTGTACTCCCTTGGGCAATCTATCGGTAATCTTCCTCTGCAAGGTTGAGTCTATGTGTACCAGTGATGTGGCGATTACTTCGGTGTCTATGTCCTTAAAAATAGTTGCCAAGCTGTCTTCGTCCAATTCTAAAATGTCCTCAAACAGCACAATCAGAGAGTTTAGTTCGTCGGCAACTGCCGGGTACTGTTTTTGAATGATACGCAAAATTTTCTTTTTGTCTTCACCTGAAATTTTCTCCATAATTTGCTGTAACCGATATTTCCCACCGAAAAGATAATCAATGTTGCTTTTAATTTCTTCTTCCAAAACAGCCATATCTTTTTCGGGATAATGTTGGAGATTTATTAGGTTATTACAAATTTCCGATTGAATTTTTATTGGATATTCTATTAGTATCGATGCCGCCAGTTTAAATGGCAAACAAGCCATTACCACCGCTATTGTACGTGGTGATGCCTGTTGTAGTGCGATTTTAACCTGTAACAAAAATTTTAATTTATAAATATTTTCTTCATTAATAAAATTGAAATAACGAATTCCATTGCCCAGAATGTTTTTATTCATTATTTCTATCTTTTCTTCTTCCTCTTTTTTCTTTTTCTCATCTTCCAGCATTTTTTTCTGTTCGTCAGTTGATTCAGGCTTAACCTCCCCTGCTCCCTTTGCTGCTATGTATTGGGTGGGTTCTTCAGTGCCTATTGGTTCTTTCTTCTTCCCCTTGAATAATAACCTCCAGATAATTACCAGAAAAATTATACCGGCTAAAGCAGCCACAGCTAAGATAACTGCATTGAGCAAGCTGAACTTGCTTCTGGTCGTAAGTTTTTGTTTTGATAAAGCTTCTTTTCTTTCCAGTTCGCTAAAGTTTTCCTTTAAAATTGTAAGCTTGTCTCCTTTTTCCTCATCCAGATTTAAAAATTTTGTTACGAAAAGTTTCAGGCTTCTTAGTTCTCCCAATTTGATTTTTGAGTCCAGAATGATTATAACTTCCTTGTTTTTGATGATTGGGGATTTTTCTATTACTTCATAATTCAAAGGCAGAGAGTTTTCGCCTCCCGCACCTTCTGTTAAAAAACGTAATGAGGGTATTCCTGGCACAATTGTGCTTTGTTTTTTTGTTCCGCCCATGTTTTCCACACCCTCAATTTCCGGTATTTTTGTGTAGTTTATTTCCCATTTTGTTTCTTCGGCAATTAGAGAAATATAAACTATAGATTTCCCCTCACCCAAAATTTTATTTAAAGCAGATTGAACCGTATCTTCCAAATGCTTTTGAAGCATGAGTGTGCCTTGAGATTGGGAATAGGAAAATTGCAGTATAAAAATTAGCGGCAATAACAGCCTTAAAAACTTCCTCAAAAAAACCCCCAGTATCTGAATTTAGTTAGACTTTATTATTTAAAAGTATACACTTGAAAATATTTTTAAACAATATTTCCATATGGTTGAAGATAATAAAAAGGATTGATATTAATTCATCTATCAATCCTTTTTAAATTTATAGTTATTTACTCTTAACTGTCTTTTCTTCTGTAACTGTTTTTGAAGTTAAAAATTTGCAGTTTTCAGCAACAACTTCAGTAATCCATTTCCTTTCATTTTCTACCTTATATGTCCTTACCTGAATACGTCCGTCAACCAGCACTTTTTTCCCTTTGCCCAAATAAGATCCGCATATCTCTGCCAGTTTTCCCCAACTTACAATGTTGAAAAAATCCACACTTGGCTCTTTGTCTTTTCCCATATAGCGCTCTACTGCTAAAGTAAAGTTTGCTTTGCTTTTCTTGCCAATTTTTACTACTTCCGGATCTTTAACTAAATTGCCCACCAGGGTCACATGATTATAATGACTCATAAAAAACCTCCTAAATATTTTCTAAATGAAAGCCGGCTTATCTGACAATAAAATATCATAAAACTATTATTACGTCAATAGTTGTTTATATATATTTAATAACGTTAATTTGGATATAATAAAAATGCCCCTTGTTACGGGGGCATTTATAAAGTCGAGACTAGTTTACAGCATCCTTTAATTTTTTACCTGAACTGAATACTACGGTATTCTTTGCAGGTATATTAATGGTTTTGCCGGTCTGGGGATTTCTCCCGGTTCTTGCTGCTCTTTTCTTTTTCTTCCATGTTCCAAAGCCTACCAATGAAACATCTTGTCCTTTTTTCAGAGCACCTTTTACATTGTCTAATATGGAGTCTAATACTTTAGTTATTTCTGTTTTCTTTAATTTTGTACTTGCAGCTACGCTATCGATTAATTGACCTTTATTCATTGTCTCACCTCCTTAAAAACGAGTATATATAAGGAATATACACTACTTTTTTAAATAAAGTCAAGTACTATAAGGAATTTAGCGGTTTTGTCTTCTTAAACCCTTTCCCAGCTTGCTTTTCATCCTTGCAATAGAATGCTTAATATTGTAATATACTACAAAATGGAGGCCTAGATGTTTTCAAGATTTACTCAAAAAGCTATACAAGTCATTATGTTTGCTCAGGAAAAAGCAAAAAAAATAAAGATTCCTTTTATAAATAATGAATTGCTTTTATATGGAATTTTAAAAACTGATGACCCTTTGATTATTACAGCGCTGAATAAAGTCGGCATTGATATCAATTATTTCAGAAGTATCATCCAGAAACACCTGCAAAACCAAAAAGGGACCTATAAAAACGAAACCATTCCTTTTTCTCCTCAGGTTAAGCTCACTTTGTCTCAGGCTTGGGATGAAGCCCGTCAACTAGGTCATAACCATGTTTCTGTGGAGCATTTATTTCTGGCGATACTAAAGGATTCTTCTCCCGGCATTACAAATGTTATCATTGAAGCGAATATTGATATTTTAAAGATTAGAAACGCTATTTTGGAGGTTCTTGGTGAAAGCTATTCTGCCTCCACGCTTCCTCCGGAAGAAGTTCGGCCGCAGACACCTACACTTGATTTATATAGTTTGGATCTAACCTTGCTGGCCAAAGAAAACAAGTTGGATCCGGTTATCGGTAGAGAATTTGAAATTAAAAGAATTATCCAAATCTTAAGTCGACGAAACAAGAACAATCCGGTTTTGACAGGTGAAGCTGGGGTTGGTAAAACGGCAATTGTTGAAGGTCTTGCTCAACGCATAGTTAATGCACAGGTCCCTCCAAATTTGCTAAATAAAAGAGTTGTAACGCTGGATCTGGGACTACTGGTAGCCGGGACACGTTTTCGGGGTGAATTTGAAGAAAGAATTAAAAAAATTCTGGACGAAATTAAGAACGACAAAACTACTGTTTTGTTTATTGACGAGCTACATACAATTATAGGCACGGGTAACTCGGAAGGTTCTCTAGACGCAGCCAATATGTTAAAACCTGCTTTGGCGCGTGGTGAAATACAGTGCATTGGCGCAACAACACTTAATGAGTTTCGTAAGACAATTGAAAATGACGCTGCTCTGGAAAGACGTTTTCAATCTATTCTTATTGACCCCCCTACTCCTGAAGAAACACTGGAAATTCTCAAGGGTCTCAGAAAAAGATATGAAGATTACCATAAGGTAACGATTACAGATGAGGCTCTGGAAGGAGCTGTCTATTATTCTTCCCGCTATATCACCAATCGTCAGTTACCTGATAAGGCGGTTGACCTTATCGATGAGGCAGCTTCCACTGAGATGTTGGAAGCATCCAAAACAAATTTATTGCAAAACAAACCCAAAAAAGAAATACTGGTAACCAGAGAATCAATTATCAGTGTTGTTTCCATTTGGACCGGAATACCCCTGAAAGAGCTTTCCCAGTCTGAAGCCGCTCGCTTAAAAAATATGGCTGAAGATATTGCCAAACATGTTATAGGTCAAACAGAAGCCATTCAGGCACTGTCCAAATCCATCAAGCGGACCAAAGCCGGCTTGAAAGATCCCAAAAGACCTACGGGTTCATTTTTGTTCCTGGGCCCCAGCGGTGTCGGTAAAACTGAGCTGGCCCGCCAGCTGGCAAAATATTTATTCGGCAAAGAGGATGCCATAGTTCGTATTGACATGAGTGAATATACCGAAAAGCACACTATTTCCCGATTAATCGGCTCTCCACCCGGATATGTAGGCTACAACGAAGGCGGTCTTTTGAGTGAGCCTGTTAGAAAAAAGCCTTATTCTATCGTTCTTTTTGATGAAATTGAAAAAGCCCATCCGGAAGTAATTAATTTGTTGCTGCAGATTATGGAAGACGGTCGATTGACTGATTCCACGGGGAAACTTGTTGACTTTAAAAATACCATTGTAATTATGACCTCTAATGTAGGAGCTAAAACTATTGAAAACACATCTTCCTTCGGTTTCCGCACAACTCAGGATGACAAAGCTGATTACGAACGCATGAAAGAAAAAATAATGGGTGAAATAAAGGAAGCTTTCAGCCCGGAATTTATCAACCGTATTGATGATATAATAATTTTTAAAGCATTAACTAAGGAATATCTTGGACAGATTGCCCAGCTTTTTCTTGATGATTTGAACACAAGAGTTAAAGATAAAGAGCTAATCATAAAGCTTTCTCAAGCTGCATTGGACTTTTTAATAGATAAAGCCTATGTGCCAAACAAGGGTGCTCGTTTGTTGCGTAAAGTAATACAAGATAATATCGAAGACAAGATAGCTGATTTGTTAATTGATAAAGATTCCATTCAAAATTCCACTATCCTGGTAGATGCTAAAGATAAAGAATTGAAATTCACTGTTAAAACAAAAAAAACCCCTAAACCGGCTAATTAACGGTTACTTTTTCATTTAAATAAATATTGATTTCCACTCGTCTGTTCTTTGCTTTATCCTCATCGGTATCATTAGGAACAATGGGTCTGTACTCTCCATAACCGATAGCATGCATCTTGAGCGGGGACATTTTAACTTCGTTTACCATATATTTTATTACTGAATAAGCCCGGTCAAATGACAGATCCCAGTTTGAATCGTATTTGTCGGTGTGGATAGGAACAGTATCTGTATGACCTTCAATATCAATGGGGTTTTTTACCTTCATTAAAATTTGACCTATGTCACTAAGTATTCCTTTGGCAGATTCCTTCAATTCCGCATGCCCGCTGTCAAAAAGAATCGGTTGTTGCAAGATAATTCTGATTTTCTTTTCCTCCAAAATGACACTGATATAATCATTTAGTTTTTCATTATTGACCAGGGTGATGATTTCTTTGGCAATCTTGAGTTCTGCCTTTTCTTCCTGAACTGCTGATTTTTGTTTCTCTGCAACAGTTTCCTTTTTCAAAACCTTTTTTTCTTCCACCACTTTTTTGAAATTGTCGCTGATTTTTTTTAAAAATTCTTCGTATGTTGTGCCTTGTGTTTTAGATACATATTGGGAGGCAAATACGAATAATAAAATAAAAAAACATAATAACTGCGACATCAAGTCGCCGAACATTACAAATCCGATCGGGCTCTCGCCTTCCTCGTGTTGTATTTTTTTTCTTTTACTCATTTAGTTTGCTTTTGTACTTTTACCAATATCTGAAAAGTTGAGGTAACTTAATAAATATTTTTCAACTTTTATAGGTACTTCTCCTTTTGCTATGAACAATATTCCTTCAGCCATCATTCGCTTAAGGCTGGCCTCCTCATCGCTCATGATTCTGAGTTTCTGGGCTATCGGATTAAAAATCATCCCTGAAAAAAATCCTCCGTAAAATGTAGCGATAAGACCAAGCGCCATGGCTCGCCCCAGCTGAGATGGATCGGCCATGTTCCTTAGAACCTGTATCAACCCGATAACCGTACCTACCATGCCTGCAACCGGTGCAACAACTGAGGTGTTTTTATTAACCGTTATCAGAATATTATGCCTCTCCTGCATCTCTTCTATACTGTTATAAAGGGCCGCTCGGATAAACGGTTCCTGAAATCTTTCTACAACAAGCGTTATCCCATATTGAATGAAAGGGTCTTTAATTTTTTCTATCTCTGTCATTAAGGATGCTTTTCCGCTCTCCAGCGAAATTCTTGATAAATCCACAATTAACTTAATTGCGTCCTGCGGATCCATCTTTTTTTGGGGAATCATAATAAAAGTCATTGATTTAAAATATGATTTCAGGTTTTTAAATTTCGTTCCGAAAATGATAGAGAAAACACAACCCCCCAAGACTATCATGCCAGCAGGTACATGGAAATAATTCTGGGGATTATGTATTAACTCCGGCACGCCGATAAATACAATTAAAAACATGACAACAGGCGCTAAAATGACATTCCATTCCATAATTCAAACCCTCTTTTTTCTTAATTTTTTGAGAAACTTTTCTTTTTTAATTATATTCGCATTTAATGAATTCTCAATATAAAGTCCATAAATTAGCTTAAAGCCAAGATATTTGATAGACAACCCATTCCCGGTAATATAAAATTAGTAACGCTTAGGTAATGCTCAGCAACCAGGTTAGGTGTCACATTAAGCGCCTGTAGCTCAATTGGATAGAGCACATGACTACGGATCATGAGGTCGGGAGTTCGAATCTCTTCAGGCGCGCCAATCTTAGCTTGGCATTGCCGGTATATTTTTAACCCAGGCAATTGTAATATATCCATTGTTTATGATATAATTGCTGTTCTTACTGCTTATTAGGAGGTGAGTAGATGGCCGTACATATAAAACTACAAAGAAGAGGAAAAAACAAGCAGCCCATATACAGGGTCGTAGTACAAGATTCAGAAGTAGCCAGAAATGGTAAGGTAATTGATGTTCTTGGTATTTATAACCCGATTAAAACGCCAAGTATTATTGAGATAAATGAAGAAAAATCCAAAATTTGGCTGGGTAAAGGTGCTCTACCTACAAAAACTGTAGAAAGAATTTTTATTACAAAAGGGATATTGCCCCCCAAGGAAAAAAATAAAAAGGAGGACGTAAAAAAGGATTAAGGAAAATTTTGTGTAGGAGGTAGACAAATGAAAGAGTTAGTAGAATTAATCACAAAAGCATTGGTAGATGATCCGAATAGCGTCGAAATTAAAGAAACTACAGGAGAAAGCATAATAATTCTCGAAATTAAAGTCGGGCAAGATGATATTGGCAAAGTAATCGGTAAAGAGGGCAGAATCGCAAATGCAATAAGAACCGTTGTTAAAGCCGCTGCTGCTAAGCATGGCAAAAAAGTAACGGTTGAAATTATAACAAAGTAAGGAATATTTTATGGTAAAAACAGTTACTTTAAAACGTACGGTTACGATTAAGGCCATAGTTACTGAGGATTTTAAAAATTATCTTTCTTTTGAACTGGAAACAGCAATTAAAGACCTGCAAAATAAAATCCAGGAGATAGATAAACAGGGGCAATTATTAATTGAGTCTTTAAAAAAAGAAGGGGCTTCAGAACAAACAAAGTCCATAGAACAACAGCTCAAGCTGGAAAAACAGCAACAGCTTTCAGTAATCAATGATTTGAAAAATCGTATTGCTGAAGCAAAAAATTTACAGCTGGAATCTGAGTTTGTTCAGGGTACAATTGACGGTTTTGTGGCTATAAAGCCCGGAGATAATTTATATCAAAAACTCGGTGCCTTGGAAATTATTGTTAAAGACGGAATTATTCAAGAAATAAAAGGTGACGTGGAGGGATAAGTGATATCCCTCCCTGTTCCCCTGGAAACCTCGACCGTTCCAATAGGTTTTATTCGTACTACCCATGGTTTAATCGGAGGATTAAAAATTGGGTTTTTTCGTGATGATTATAAACCCCTTTTGAAATTCACCTCTTCTCTTTTTATTGACCGGACCCTGTTTCATATCAAAAAAGTTTCATGGCAGCATAATGGTGCTGTTCTTTTGATTGAAGAAATAATTTCTCTTGAAGAAGCTAAAAAGTATAAAGATTGCGTTGTTAGTGTGGATGAACAACTTATCGAAAAGCATCTTGTCGCAAATAAATATCTTTCTGAGACCTGGATAGGTTTTAATGTTTTTGATATTTCCCGGCAAGCAGTCGGATCGGTTGACCACATCATTTATACCGGAAGCAATGATGTGCTTTCGGTCTCTACAGCAGATCATAAGGAGCTGCTTGTGCCGGTTACTGGAGATTTTATCATCAAACAAGACCATAAAAACAAATTATTGGTCATTAAAATTCCCGAATATGTTTAAAACCAATATAAAAAAACTGGATATACTAACCTTGTTCCCCGATATCATTAAGGCCTATCTTGCTGAAAGCATAATTAAAAGAGCTATCGATTCAAAAAAAATTAACATTGATGTACATAATATCAGGGATTGTACCGAGGACAAACATCATCAGGTTGATGATGTTCCTTATGGCGGGAGTACGGGAATGGTCTTACAGCCGGGACCCATTAAAAAAACATTGGATAAACTACGAAAAAAAAATACCTGTGTAATTGTTTTCTCGCCTGTTGGTAACACATTAAATATGGATATAATTAAAGAACTTCTCGCCAAACCCCATCTTATTCTAATTTCCGGTCATTATGAAGGAATTGACAGGCGTGTTGATAATTATGTTGACCGGAAAATTTCCGTCGGCGATTATGTTTTAACAGGTGGGGAACTCCCTGCGTTATTGCTTTCAGATGCGCTGATCAGGCTTTTGCCCGGTGTTTTGGGAAATACAAATTCCTTTCAAGAAGACTCTTTTTTTAATAACCTGCTGGATTGGGATGTTTACACCCGCCCTAAAAAATTTGAAAATTTTACAGTTCCTGATATACTACTCTCCGGTAATCATAAAAAAATAGAGCGTTGGAAAAAAAGAAGTGCTATAATAAATACCCTTCGTTATAAACCGGACCTGCTGGCTCGGCATAAACCCGACGAAGAAGAAGAAAAAATTATTAAACACTATTTTTTAGAGGAGGACTGTGATGAGTAAAATTATTGATGAATTGGAAAAAGCCCAACTAAAGGCCGATTTGCCAGCGTTTAATGTGGGCGACACGGTAAAGGTTAGCCTGAAGGTTATAGAGGGAAAAAAAGAAAGGATTCAGTCTTTTGAAGGTATAGTTACAAAGGTTCAAAATGGCGGAGTTCGTAAAAATTTAACCGTAAGAAAAGTTGTTGATGGTATAGGTGTAGAAAAAACCTTTCTTGTCAATTCACCTCAAGTGCCTGAAATTAAAGTCTTAAGACAGGGCAAGACTAGAAGAGCCAAGCTTTTTTATTTAAGAGAAAGATTGGGATCAAAAGCCGGACGTATTAAAGCTAAAGATCCGCGCTATAATTAATAAAAGTATGGGAAAATTCATCAGATCTACTCTGGCTGTGCTTGCCGCGATTGCTATAGCTTTATTTATTAAGGCTTTTATTATAGAGTTTCATTTAATTCCAACTGGTTCTATGATCCCCAATATAAATGTCGGCGATCGTATTATCGTAAATCGCTTTTATTTCGGTATTCAGAACCCTTTGTACGAAATAAAGCAAAAAAAATCTATAATGCTTTTAATGGCTAACCCTTTTTATAAAAAAAATTTAGCGTTTTCTGACAAAAAATATATTCTCAAGTTCAATAAAAAAATCAAACGTTTTGATGTAATTGTTTTTTTTCCACCTGAGGTTCCGGTTGAAGGTTTAAAGTATTACTTTTCACCTGGAAGTGATCCTGTTTACTTTGAGCCGCCAAGTCTGATTGGAGAGAGGTACGTAAAAAGAGTTATAGGTCTTCCCGGAGAAATCCTTGAAATAAAAAATGGTGATGTATACATAAATAATAAAAAATTAACCGAACCGCAAACACGTAATGAGGACTTCAGCGACTTCGGACCTATTCGCATTCCTGCACATAACTACTTCATGATGGGCGATAATCGTCCAAGGAGCAGTGATAGTAGGGTCTGGGGTACTGTTCCCGAAAACGATATTTTAGGTAAAGCCTGGGTTGTTATTTGGCCATTGTCTTCAATAAAACTTGTTAAATAATATGACCAAGGATGCTTTTCCTGAAGACTTTTTGCAAACCAAAGATGAATTGAAGAAGCTTTTGGCTCATGCTCTTCCAAAAATAAAGGAATTAAATGCCAAGCAAAAATCTGGTGATGATTTAACTGCTGTCCAGCAAGCAGCGCTAGTAAAATATAAACGTATTATTTTTCTGTTGAAGGCTTCAAAAAAAATTAACTTATTTTAGCTGCCTATAGTTTGGATTACATTTTGAATCTGTTGGTTAACCATCTTCATGGCTGTCAGTGAGGCATTCATTGCCCGCTGTATCTCTGCTTCATCCACTGTTTCCCCAATAATTGAAACATTGGATTTTTCAACTGCACCTGAGAGGATCTGGCCCCTGCCCTCTTCCCCGGAAACGGTAGGATTTAATGGTCTGCCTGAGGCCGGGGTTTCTCTGTAACCATTAGCATTTGCCAAAAGTAACGCTTCAGGATTTGGAAAATCAGTTAAGGCCAGCTGGAATGTTGGTTTGCTATCTGACAGTTGACCTTCGCTGTTTTTGTTAGAAAAATAATCATCAACCAGAATTCCACGAACACCTTGATATTGCCAGCCAGCTTTAGACAGATTATCTGTTTTGATAGGCTCCAGCCTGCTCTGGTCAGTGTTTCCGCTGGGATCAACTTTGAACCCGTAAACTTTTCGTCCGCCAGCATCTACCAAATAGCCGCTGTTATTAAATTTGAACTGACCGTTTCTGGTATATATAAAGTTGCGGCCTTCATCCTCTGAAATAATAAAAAAACCAGAACCATTTATAGCTACATCCATGGTCCCGCCACTTCCTATTTCTCCTTGAGTGAAGTCAATTTTCGTTGAAGACAGGGCAACACTTGAGCCCTCCTGAACTGGGTTTGTTCCTCCGTAAGTTGATGACGCAGCGCTCCCCATATTTACGACTTTGTTGAAAATGCTTTGAAATGAATAACGTAGTGCTTTATACCCCACGGTCGTTGAATTTCCCAAATTTGCCGCGCTCATGCGTAAGGCTGATTCATATGCCTTCATAGCATTGGCTTCATTGTTTAAAATATCCAGCATAAAATTTTCCCTTTCCGGCCTTAGTTAGGCTAATATTTTTATCGGATTAATAGCTGAAAATCTTGTATCGATATTTTTCTATGTAATCAGTTCTTGATTAATTTTTGTAAATTTTCCTTGATCCTGTCTTACACTTAAAAAATTGTTGCGGCAAACAGGATATACTGCAGCACTACAAAACCATTCCTTCTTCGTACATAGCCAATTATGGTAATGTTTTTTCCATAATTTTCTCAAAATGATAGTCTTCATTGAAATTATATATCGTTTTTTACGGAGACGATTATGCTAGGTTTTATTTACCGCTACACCAGCAACCATCTGCGGTAACAACACCTTTCTTGCACTTTTTTCCATTTCCGTTGAATTGCGGACATTCCTTACAATAATTGATTTTCATACCGATTCCCCCCGTGCCGTATATATATTATCGGTAGAAATAGAAAAATTTTTACTTTCCATATATGTTAATTTAATTTTATACTATATCTAAAAATAATGAAAGCCAGGTGTTTCTTGGCCGGGTAGAAAATATTTCTTTAATTTGTTTGCAATGCTGGATTTTATAAAACAATTTTTGTTTTATACGTTAAATTTAAACTCTACTACATCCCCATCCCGCATAACATATTCTTTTCCTTCTAAGCGTAAGGTGCCGTTTTCTCTGGCTTTTGCCAGGCTACCCGCTTTTACCAGATCCTTGTAACTAACAATTTCAGCTTTAATAAAACCTTTTTCAAAATCTGTATGAATTACACCGGCTGCTTGTGGGGCTTTTGTCCCGGCTTTTATGGTCCAGGCCCTGGTTTCTTTCTCGCCTGAGGTTAAATAGGTAATAAGTCCCAACAAATCATAACTTGCCTTCACCAACTGATTTAATCCTGGTTCTTTAATATCCAGGGCGTCCAGATATTCTTTGTTCTCTTCTTCTGCCAATTGACTGATTTCAGCCTCAATCTTAGAAGAAATTATAACCATCCCTGCCTTTTCTTTATCGGCAACTTCTTTCAAGGCCTGCACGCGATAATTTTTTTCTCCAGCCTTTATATCCTGTTCACTAACATTGGCAACATAGATAACCGGCTTTTCCGATAATAAACTCAACTCTTTTAGAAGCTCTCTTTCCCTTTCGGTCCAGCTCAAGCTCCTTATGGGTTTACCTTCCTCCAATACCCTTTTTGCTTTTTGAAAAACATCCAGTTGTTCTATAGCCTCTTTATCGTTGCTTTTTGCTTTTTTGGCAATAGCTCCTATCCTCTTTTCCAGAGTCGCCAGATCGGCCAGAATTAGCTCCAAATTAATGATATCGGTGTCTTCCTTTGGGTCTACCCTTCCATGCACATGAATAATGTCCTGGTCCTCAAAACAACGTACAACCTGCAAAATTGCTTTTACCTCCCTTATGTGTGATAAAAACTGATTGCCTAGTCCTTCTCCCTGAGAAGCGCCTTTAACCAGACCTGCTATATCCACGAATTCAATGCTTGTTTGAACAATTTTTTTGCTTTTGGAAAGTTGAGCTAATACATTTAGTCGTTCATCCGGTACTGTTACAATTCCCACATTGGGATCGATTGTGCAAAAGGGATAATTACTGGCTTGAGCATTACAGCTGGTTAAAGCATTAAAAAGAGTTGATTTCCCAACATTGGGTAATCCTACTATACCTAGAGAAAAACCCACCTAAACTACTCTTTTTCCTCTTTTAAAATTTTATCAAAGGACACTACCCTGTCACCATCATCAAGTTTCTGAACTCTAACTCCTCTGGCAGCTCTTCCCTGTAAAGATATGCTTTTCACATTTTGTCTGGATACTGTTCCTTTTTCGGAAACAATAATGACTTCATCGTCAAGTTCCACTACAGCTCCACCCGCAAGACTGTCTTTATCTTTAAGTTTTATTCCCCGAAGTCCCATCCCTGCCCTTTTCTGCAGTCTGTAGTCTTTCAATTTGGTACGTTTGCCGATTCCTTTTTCGGAAATCAATAACAAGCTGGACTGATCTTCAGCGGAATTAATTACGCTGTTAACCACTATTTGATCTCCCTGTTTTAAGGCCATACCCCTTACTCCACGGGCAGTTCTTCCGGTTGTGCGAACTTGATCCTCCTTAAAATGAATAACCATACCCAGTTTGCTGACGAGTAATATTTCTTTCTGGCCATCAGTCACTTCCACCCAGCGCAGTTCATCTCCCTCATCAAGGTTTATAGCAATAATACCGTTGGAGCGTATGTTTTTGAAATCCTCAAATTTTACCTTTTTCACTACTCCTTTGCGGGTTGTAAAAAACAGGAATTTTCCTGATTCAAAATCGTTCATGATAGTTCCTGTGGTTACTTTTTCATTCTCGCCTAATTTTAAAAGGTTAGATATATTCGAACCTTTACTATATCTGGATTCTTCCTGTATATGATAAACTTTGGTTTTATAGGCTTTACCTATAGATGTAAAACAAACAAGGTAATCATGCGTTGAGGTAATAAATACTTTTTCAATCACATCTCCTTCGCGTGTTACCATGCCCCCGATTCCTCTGCCTCCACGCAACTGATTTCTAAAGGTATCCAGAGAAAGTCTTTTTACAAAACCGAATTTAGTAATAAAAACAACTACAGTTTCTTCCTGTATTAAATCTTCCAGGTTAATTTCCTCAAAATCTGTAGTCAGTTCTGTTTTACGCTTGTCGCCGAAACGATCTTTTATTTCCAGGGCATCAGCTTTTATAATATCCATTATTCTTTCTTTTTTAGCTAAAATGTCTTTCATATCTTTAATTTTTTCCAGAAGTTCGGCATATTCTTCCTCAATCTTTTCTCTTTCCAGACCGGTTAAGCGCTGCAGCCTCATATCCAGGATTGCCTGTGCCTGGATTTCCGATAGTTTGAAGCGTTTTACCAGTTTAGCTCTTGCTTCATCAGCATTTGCGCTGGCTTTAATAAGGGCAATAACGTCGTCCAGATTGTTAATGGCAATCCGTAAACCTTCCAATATATGGGCTCTGGCTTCAGCTTTTTTAAGGTCAAATTCCACTCCCCTTTTTACAACAATAAACCTGTGCTCAATATATTTTGTCAGTAATTCCTTAAGGTTTAACTGCTTGGGTTGACCATTATCCAGCGCTACAACATTGATTCCGTAACTGATAAGCATCTGGGTGTTTTTCAGAAGTTGATTAATAATTACATCTTCATTAGCGTCTTTTTTTATTTCTATATAAATTCTCATTCCTTTACGGTCAGACTCGTCTCGAATATCGGATATCCCATCAATAGTCTTGTCTTTCACAAGTTCGGCTATTCGAATTATTAATTGAGCTTTATTTACGGTGTAAGGTATTTCGGTAACTATAATGGCTTTCTTTTTTTTAGTTTTATTTTCTTCAACATGATATTTTGACTGGATTTTAATGATTCCTTTTCCGGTCAGATATGCATCAATAATGCCCTTTTGCCCGCAAATCATACCGCCCGTAGGAAAATCAGGAGCTTTAATATACTGCATTAGTTGCATAATGTTCAACTCCGGGTTTTCAATGAGTGCTACTATCGCATCTATTACTTCTGTTAAATTATGTGGAGGAATATTTGTAGCCATTCCTACTGCTATTCCTGAACTTCCATTAACCAGTAAATTAGGTAATTTTGCCGGCAATACTGTCGGTTCTTTGAGGGATTCGTCAAAATTAGGTGAAAAATCTACAGTATTTTTTTCTATATCCTGTAACATTTCGGCAGCTATTTTACTCATTCTGGTCTCGGTATATCTCATTGCCGCAGGATTATCTCCGTCTACAGAGCCAAAGTTACCCTGACCATCAATAAGCATATATCTGAGTGAAAAATCCTGCGCCATACGTACCAGGGAATCATAAACTGCTGTATCACCGTGAGGATGATATTTACCTAAAACTTCACCGACTACCCTGGCGCTTTTTTTATAAGGCTTATCATGAGTAATGCCCTGTTCATACATGGCGTATAAAATTCTTCTGTGAACCGGTTTCAGTCCGTCACGTACATCGGGTAAAGCTCTTCCGACTATTACGCTCATCGCATAATCGATATAGGAAGTTTTCATTTCGTCTTCTATGTTTATCTTTTTAACGTTATACACTGAAAATAATTCTCCTTGATCTCCCATAACTATCTCCTTTTAAATCTGCTTCTAAACATCAAGCCATTTCACTTTACGTGCATAGGTTTCAATAAAATTTTTCCTGGGCACTACATCGCTACCCATAAGAATTGTAAATATTTCATCTGCTATTTCCGCATCATCGAGATTAATTTGCAGCAAAGTCCGTAAGGAAGGATTCATGGTGGTTTCCCACAGCTGCTCGGGGTTCATTTCTCCCAAACCTTTATATCGCTGTATAGTAAGGCCCTTTGAAGCCATTCTTTCAATATATTCAACCAGTAATTCGTTAGTATCAACTTCTTTTTCCTCATTATTAACAACTACTTTATAAGGAGCATTTTTTTCTTCCAGCAAATCATCTGTTTGCTGCTTGATTTCTCGTAAAACATTGGTGTCCAGTTGTTTTTCCTGAATTAACTTAACAAGATATTTTTCAATTTTATCTGTTATAACTTTTATTTCTTCTGTTTTTTCCTCAAGCACTATTTTCTTGATTTCTAAAAAACGCGACAATTCCATTTCAAATATTATCTTCTTGATTTTTGCCCTATCATAAAGTTGTTTGTCTGTTTCTATAAGAAAATCCTTGAATTGTTTTAATTTTTCTATAAAGTTTAAAATTTCCGGACCTTTCAAACCTTTATCCTTATCTTTTGTTTTCACTACAATACCTTCCAGGTTTAAACGGCTCTGTACTTCTTTTTTTTGCTGCTCATTATATACATACTCCTTGCTGTTGCCTTTTTTGATTAAATATAACGGTGGCTGGGCTATGTATAACAAGCCGGAATCAACCAGTTCTCTGGCATATCGATAAAAAAATGTAAGCAACAATGTACGTATATGAGCACCATCTACGTCTGCGTCTGTCATGATAATAATTTTGTGATAGCGAACTTTTTTTAAAACATCCTCGTTTTTAAGTTCTTCCTCTTTATCCAGCCTGGCAATCACATCTGGACCGATTGCTGTTATCAAGTTTTTTATTTCTTCGTTTTCCAGAATTTTATCCAACCTGGCTTTTTCCACATTAATTATCTTGCCGCGTAATGGAAGTATGGCCTGAAAATTCCTGTCTCTGCCCTGTTTCGCGCTACCTCCTGCGCTATCACCCTCAACTATAAATATTTCTGTTTTTGAAGGATCTGATTCGGAGCAATCTGCTAATTTTCCTGGTAGTGTAGTACTTTCCAGCACATTTTTACGTCTGGCTAATTCTTGCGCTTTACGGGCTGCTTCTCTGGCTTTAGCAGCCATAAGTGACTTTAGAATAATTTCTCTTGCTGTTGCCGGGTCCTTTTCCAGTATAAGCTCAAGGCTTTCTCCGGTTATTGCATCAACAACACCTCTTACTTCACTGTTTCCTAGCTTGGATTTAGTTTGTCCTTCAAATTGTGGATCACGAACTTTAATACTAATAATAGCAGATAAACCCTCTTTAGTGTCATTTCCGGTGAGAATTTCCTCTCCTTTAAAAAGCTTATATTTTTTAGCAAAAAGATTCAGAGATCTGGTCAGGGCGGTTCTAAAACCGACAACATGGGTTCCACCTTCTCTGGTTTTAATATTATTAACAAAAGAGATTACATGTTCATCATAATAATTCCGGCTATAATGCAGTGCGATTTCTACATCTGTGTCATCTTTGCTTTTGTGGATATAAAAAGGTTCTTTGAATAACGGCTCTTTGCTGGCATCTATGGCTTTTATGTAAGACACTATCCCGCCTTCAAACTGATATTCCTCTTTTACTATGCTTTCGCTTCGCTCATCAACAACCACTATCTTCAAACCTTTGTTCAGATAAGCCAATTCTTTGCATCTCATGGCTATTGTAGCGAAATCAAAATCTGTTGTTTCAAAAATGGTGGCATCCGGATAAAAAATTATCTTGGTTCCGGTTTTTTTATCTCCGGTTGCAATCACCTTTCCCGGCGCGTCAGGATTGCCGCGAGTAAACCATTGAGTATACTGTTTGCCTTCGCGATATGTTTCCACAAATAATTTCTGGGAAAGAGCGTTTACACAAGAAACCCCCACACCATGTAGTCCGCCTGAAACCTTGTATCCTTGTCCGCCGAATTTTCCACCTGCATGTAGAATAGTCAGTACTACCTCAACTGCGCTGATCCCTTTCTCTTCTATAATATCAATAGGGATTCCTCTGCCGTCATCTTCAACGCTTACTGCTCCATCTGCGGTAAAAATAATATTTATTTCCTTACAGTATCCTGCTAAAGCTTCATCAATACTGTTATCTAAAACTTCATAAACTAGATGATGAAGGCCACTTTTATCGGTGGACCCGATATACATTGCTGGCCTTTTTCTAACGGCTTCCAAGCCTTCTAGTATCTTGATATCAGACGCACCATAGGACTGACTTTGCTCCATCTTAAGACTCCTCTTTATTCATTATTCATCTCACAATAAACCTTATGTATCCTGCTCGGTAAATGATTTTTGACCATATCGCTGGTGATTTTTTCAGGTCTGACACATAACTTTAATATAATATATCTATTTACTTTCTCAATAAAAATATTTTTATTATTTTTATTTTTGTTTAGCTTAATCTCTCTGTAACACTGACTAATGATATCATATAATTGGCTAATTTCATACCTTTTTTCGTCCATAAACAGCCGTTTGGGGATAGGATGAATGGTTTCTATTGCTTTTACGTCTTCAAACTGTATCCATGGGGTTTTTTGTAATATTTTTCGTGCTTTGCTTTTTGTCTTCTCTTCTTCTCTACATAGACATAGTGAACAAAGTGAATTGCTTTTAGGCAGTAGTTTTGAACCGCATTTTCTACACTGATGTTCATCATCGCCGTTTTGCTCCTCACCTGCATTATTACCAACAATTACTCTAATTTCTTTAATCCCTGGAATTTTTTGGGTTATAGTTTTTAAAAAAATTGCTTTTTTATAATGTAGTTTATTTGCCAGCACTGGGCTGCTTACTTCCATATAAAGAATTTTATTTTTTATAAATAATTGCCTAGTTTTTTCAAAAACTTCTTTTTCTACTAGAGACTGATATATTTCTAATAATGATAATTGTTCTTTGATGTTTCTGTGATTAATTTCTTTTAACAGCTCTTTTATATGTTGCATTTTATATTTCTATTATATTAACTTTTGCTTTAAATACTTCAACTGATTTTTCTGTGGAAGTGACAATAACCTGAAGCTTCATATCCAAAAGATTTTTCATAATTACAGCTTTTTCAGCATCCAGACCCATAAAGGCGTCATCAACGAGCACAACAGGACTAATTGAATATTTTTCAACATAATAGTCTTTCTCTGCCAACTTTAATAGTATAGACAAAATTCTTTTTTCACCTAGTGAAAGGTATTTTTTAACTTCTGTTTCTCCGGTTTGAACTGAAAAATCATCGCGATGCGCCCCATACAGGCATTCCCGGTATTGCCTCTCTTTATTAAGAATTTCCTGTCCTGGGTATTCTCCCATTGTATCCTTATAAAAAATTTGTATGTTTTTATATTGCGCACGCGCAAAATATTCTTTCAAATATTTGTTCAATTTTTTTTCTATATATAAAACAAACTCTTTTCTTTTTTTTACCAACTGTTTATTTAAATCCGTCATTTTCTGTTGATAATCCTCCAGCAGGGTTTGGTTTTGAATTTTTTCAGTTTTTAAGACAATGTTTTTAAGTTTGATAATTCTTTTTAAATCTTTGAGCTCATGCATATAATAATTATCGGTTTTTGATAAAATAATATCTAAGTATTTTCGTCTTTTTGTTGGTTCTCCATCAATAATATTGATGTCTTCATGAGTTATGGTAACTGTTGAAAAAATTTTCAACAATTCACTGCTTTTGTTTAATATTTTCTGGTTTATTTTTATTGTTTTTTGTTGATCCTGAATTTGAATTTGAATTTTATTTTCACCGTGATTATCATCACAAACCGTAGCTTTTAAAAGAGCATGGTCCTTTTGCTGCATTATCAGTTCTTTTGTTTGATGCGTTTTTATGGATCTTAAGGTTGATAATAATTGTATTGCCTCTATTAGATTACTTTTCCCTTGTCCGTTTTGACCAGTAATTAAATTGATGCTTTTTTCGAAACTTATTTCTCTATTTTGGTAATTTCTATAATTGATAAGCTGAATATCTTTTATTTGCATGCATATTTCAATCTCTTTTTACTTTTATTGGCATCATAATATAAATATATTCTTTATTGTTTTCTTCTTTAATAACAATCGGTTTCTCATCATTTATAATATCAATAAAAATCTGGTCCGTTTCCAGGTTTTTTAATACCTCAATCATCAGCCGGACGTTGAAAATTACCTGTATAGCCTTATCGCCTTTTGTTTTAATTTTAATTTTTTCGCTTCCATCACCAAAATCAGGTGTTACTGAACTGATAACCAGGTTTTCTTCAATAACCTCTATTTTAACCATATAAGAATTTCTCTGCGCTATAATATTTATTCGTTCGCAGCCATCTAATAATTCTTTTCTATTTATTTTTATTTGAAGTTTATGTTCCTGAGGAATTAACAGTTTGTAATCCGGAAATTTTCCTGTAATTAGTCTGGAATAAAGTGAAATATGATCGCATAAAAACAATACTTTGTTCTGGCCAAGTCTTATTACCAACTCCTTTACTTCCAAAATATTAATTATATTTAACGCCTCTTTAATGGTCATAATTGGAATAATGGCTGTAATATTTTCATTGGTTTCAAAGTTTATGTCGTCTTTTGCCAGCCTGTAACCATCTGCGGCAACAAATAATAACTTTTGCTGATCTTTTAATATATCAACCAGTACTCCGTTTAGAATTAATTTTTCTTCCTCATTAGAAGCAGCAAATGATACTCTTCGTACCATGTCTTTAAACATATTAATGTCTAGTTTTATTTCTTTATATTCTTCAATTTTCATATTTTCCGGGAAATCATTAATGTTTGATGTAAATATATTAAATGTGGAATTACCACCCTGGATAATTACTGTATTATTTTCACTTAAATAAATTGTTACTTCACCGGCAGGTAATTTACTAATAATATTAAAAAATGTTTTAGCATGAACCAGTGTTTTTCCTGATTTATTAACAGTAGCCTTTAATTCGCTTATTATATTGGTTTCCAGGTTATTGGATGTAATAATTAGTTTATTTTCCAACGCTTCCAGTTTGAAGCATTTTAAAGCCTCTACTGAAGTTCTTTCATTCACAGCATTAACACAAATAGATAATGCTTTTAATAAATTTTCTTTTCCACAACTGATATTCATTTATAATCCTCCTAGTTTAATATTTTATTATATATAAAAGCTACGAATTACTCATACATACTGTTTATAAGTGGAAAAAATTAAAAATTAGAGACTATTATCATTAAAGTTTATCCACAAACTAAACTCTTTTTCCTCCTTGTTATCCCGTATTTTTATATAACTTTAATTGTTTTTATATTTATTAAGAAATTATTAACAGGATATAAATATAAAAACATAAAAAATTTATTCAACCAAAATAAGCTTAATTTGATTTAAAGCACTTTTTAAATCATGATTCTTTTTGATTTCATTATTTATTTTATCACAAGCATGCATGACAGTAGTATGGTCCCGGTTACCGAAACTTTCTCCAATTTTCGGCAATGAATAATTAGTTAGATCTCTAGCAAGAAACATGGCAACTTGACGAGCGTGAGCTATTTCCTTTGTACGAATTTTTGCGGATAAATATTCAATATCAATATCATAATATTCAGAAACAGTTTTTTTAATTTTTGATAAAGAAATGGGTTTTTTGGCCTTATCTTTAACGATATCTTTAATAACATCCTTGGCTAAATTTATTGTTATTTGCTGATTAACCAGGGAGGCATAAGCAATAATTTTAATTAACGCTCCCTCCAGCTCTCTTACGTTTTCCGGTATCTGAGAGGCGATATAATAAATAACATCTTTTGGAACAACCTGAATGTCTGGTTCAATTTTTTTATAAAGAATTGCTATTCTGGTTTCCAGTTCAGGAGACTGAATATCGGCCGATAAACCCCATTCAAAACGGGAACGCAGACGATCTTCAATAGATGGTATATCTTTAGGAAGACGATCAGAAGTAATTACTATCTGTTTATTCATTTGATGCAGATTATTGAATGTATGAAAAAATTCTTCCTCAGTTTTTTCTTTGCCTGCGATAAAGGGAATATCATCAATTAAAAGAACGTCTACACTTCGATAACGCTCCCTGAAATTCATTATTTTATTATTTTGCAGGGAATGAATCAGATCGTTAGTAAAATCTTCCGCGGTAGTATATAAAACATTTAGCTGCGGATATGTTTCCAAAACCTTATTACCAATAGCATGCATAAGATGTGTTTTTCCTAACCCGACTCCACCATAAACAAACAACGGGTTATAGGCTTTGCCGGGAGCCTTGGAAACAGCAACAGCAGCAGCATGAGGAAAACGATTACACTGGCCTACAACAAAATTATCGAAAGTATACTTTGGATTTAGGGGATTTTTGGTTGTTTGGGGAACATAAGCTTTTTCTTTTATTTGATAAGATACTGCTGGTTGGGCCTGAACTTCCAATTCATCGGCAGTATCAGCGATATTAATGTCGCGATCTATTTCGGTACGAATAAGGTCATTTATGTTTATTTCTAGAATAATATCCATATCCGAATAATCTTTAACTGCTTTTTTTATATAATATTCACTTTTATCCAATACCCATTTTTTCATAAAATTGTTTGGAACACCTAAAATTAAGGTATTATTAAAAAAAGAAATAGGCTTAACCGCTTTTTGAAAAGTTGAATACGAAACTCTACCCAATTTTTCTTGTAAAAAGCAATCGACTACCTGCCAGATTTCTATAACACTTTGTTGCGTGACCATAAGAATTTTTTAACCTTTTCTCTGTGGACAACTCACTGTTGATAACTAATATATCAGACTTTTTATTATTCTTCAACAGGCCAAAGTTACAATTTTGTAAATATTATCCACCGCCAAGAAAGCGAATAATTTCAAGCTTGTCACCATTTTTTAAATAAGTTTTGTCGTAGACAATTTTGTCAAGTATTTTTTTATTTCTTTCAACAACAATTAAATCAATATTTATTTTAAGTTTTAATAAAAGTTCCTGAACAGAACATGTTTCGGATAAAACTTTTTCCTGACCGTTAATGATTATTTTCATTTCCTGTTTTTAACACCCTGAAAATCATAAGACCAATTTTTTAAAGCAGGATCAATTTCATGGAACTCCAGCATTTTCATAATGGTTTTTAAAGATCTGTGATCAGCGATAGAAAATTGTTCTCCGGATGAATTGCCGCCCGAATAACCACCGGGATTAGTTTTTGAGGCGGCACTCATCTGAGTAACGCCCAGTTTTATTAAGTGATCGCGCAGTGAAGACGGTTCTCTGGTAGATAAAGTAATGCCCGCAGACGGAAGGAATAATCTGATTGCCAGAATCATTTGAACCAGGTCCTGGTCTGTGACTTTATTTTTTTTCTTTTTGTTACCGTGAGCATACCGTAACCGGGGAAAGGAAACAGCTATTTCCGAACGCCAGTACTTTTTTTGCAAATATTGTGTATGCAGGCCAAGCATTGCCATTTCGTATCTCCAGTCAAAAAGACCAAGCAAAGCACCAACTCCCATTCTTCTGAATCCTGCAGTCAAAGCCCTGTCAGGACTGTTCAGGCGATACAGATAGTTCTTTTTGCGTCCGGCCAGGTGAACTTTTTTATATGTTGGGGCATGATATGTTTCCTGATAAAGGGTCAAACCTGTTGCACCAGCCTGGATAAACTTTTTATAGGCAGCAATACCAGCAGGATAAATTTCCAAAGAAACCGAAGAAAAAAAATCTCTGGCCAGACAAATCATTTCAGTTAAATATGAAGTATCAACAATATTCGGAGATTCGCCGGTAAGCAGCAGAATATTGTCAAACCCCATTTTTTTTAAATGCTGATATTCTTTAATTGCTTCTTGTTTGGTAAGAGTTTTTCTCTTGATATCGGACATTTTATTAAAACCGCAATAAAGACATTGGTTTTGACATTCATTAGACAGATAGAGAGGTACATAAAGCTGAATTGTTTTTCCAAACCATGTGTTTGTGAGCTGCCTGGCTTTTTGAGCCATTAGAGATAAAAAAGGAACAGCGGCAGGGGAGAGAAGACACAAAAAATCATTATAATCAGGTTTTTCCTTATTTAACATACTTAATATCTGGTTTTCTGATAAAGCTGACGGAATAGAAAAACTTTCTTTATAAAGCATGGAATTTGTTTTCAAGAAATCGTGAAAACTCATAAACTAAGCCAGGATAAAGGACTGGAAGCGGAGGAAGTATCAAGCTCACCGGCAATTCCGGCTTCAAAAGCCTCACGACCTGCAATAACCGCATTTTTAAAGGCCTCAGCCATGAGTATGGAATTGCGCGCAGTAGCAATAGCAGTATTTATCAGGACAGCGTCAGCTCCAAGCTCCATTGCAGCTGCGGCATCGGAAGGTTTACCCAGTCCTGCATCTACAACTACAGGTATCAAAGATTGTTTAATAATAATTTTGATCATGTCTAGAGCGCGCAATCCCTTATTGGACCCGATTGGTGCTGCCAGAGGCATTACGGTTGCAGCTCCGGCATCTTCCAGTTTTTTAGCTAAAACAGGGTCTGGTTGTATATATGGCAAGACAACAAAACCTTCTTTAATAAGCTTTTTTGCGGCCTTTAGGGTTTCTTCTCCGTCAGGAAGCAGATAGTTCGGATCAGGTGTAACCTCGAGCTTAATCCAGTTAGATACTCCGGCTGCCCTGGCCAGCATTGCAAGCCTTATTGCTTCCTGAGCGTTTTGAGCGCCAGAAGTATTGGGAAGTATCAGATAATTTTTCGGTGATAAATGACGCATAATATGGTCTTCAGGATTATCCAGATCCACCCTGCGTAATGCAACAGTGACCATTTCAGTTGCAGATGCTTTAAGTGCTTTAACCATTTGTTCGGGAGAAGAAAATTTTCCCGTTCCGACAAATAATCTCGAAAAAAATTTTTTATCAGCAATTTGTAAGGAAGACTTTTTCATTGCTTAAGTATTGTACATTTTTCAGGCTCTAAATGCAAACCCGGAATAACCCCCGGAGCCTTAAGAAACACAAATTTTGCAGGAGGAAATTCTTTTAACATCTATTTTTCTAAATGAAGAAGTTAATGCATCAAAGGTTAGCAGTTTATTTGTTAACAATTTTCCGGTACCTGTTAAATATTTTATTGCTTCAGTGGCCTGTATAAGCCCGATTATTCCGGGAACCGTAGCCAAAACACCCGTATCAGGTTGAGCTTTGCCGGTTTTTGGTAGTTCTTGGAAAACACACTGATAACAGGCACTTTTACCTGGAATTATTGTCATAGTTTGTCCTGAAAATTCCGCTACACCGGCATGAGAAAAAGCTTTTTTCAAGGAAACACAGGTGCTATTTATTAAAAATTTTGTCTCAAAATTATCCGTGGCATCAATAATAAAATTAAAATCATTAACCAAATTTGCACAATTCTTTTTATTAAAAAAAACAGGGTAGGGAATGATTTTAAGGTCAGGATTAAGATTTAATAATTTTTCTTTTGCAGATTCTACTTTTAGTTTCTTGAGGTCAGTTGAAGAATGAATAATTTGCCTCTGCAGATTGGACAGACTGACCATATCAGCATCAACCAACCCGATTGTTCCAACACCACTGGAAGCCAAATAAAAAGCTGCAGCTGAACCAAGGCCTCCTACACCGATAATAAGAACACGAGAATTGAGAAGTATGGATTGTTTTTGCAGACCGAAATTATCCAGCAATAGATGTTTACTGTAACGTTTTAACTGGTTTTCAGATAGTTTCATATGGAGTTATAATAGCTCTTTATGAAAAACCAGTCTATTGGCAAACAAACTGCATTAATTACAGGCCCAACCAGCGGAATAGGATATGAACTGGCTTTGCTTTTTGCCAAGGATGGTTATAACCTCATTCTTGCTGCCAGGACCAAGCAGAAACTGGAACAAATGAAAGCAGATCTTGAAAAAAAGTTTGCTATAACAGTTCATATTATAGCTATTGATTTATCAAAACCTGATTCACCAAAACAACTATATGAGCAACTTATTAAACAAGAAGTAAAAATAGATATTTTAGTTAATAACGCCGGCTTTGGAAATTATGGATTCTTTTGTCAGACCGATTTGGATGTAGACCTGGAACTTTTGCAGCTCAACATAGTCACACCGACCATACTTACCAAGCTGATTTCAGCAGATATGATAAAAAGGAGGCAGGGTAAAATTTTAAATGTAGGCTCCGTAGCTTCCTTTTTTGCAGGCCCGTATATGAACACTTATTTTGCCAGTAAAAATTATATTTTAAGTTTTTCACTGGCGCTTCATTGCGAATTAAAATCAGCCGGAGTGAGCGTTTCCTGTTTATGCCCGGGGCCAACTCAAACCAATTTTGGAAACCGCGCACATTTTCATCATAAGCTTAATCGCAGACATATAATGGATGTAAAAAAAGTCGCAGAAACAGGTTATAGGGGATTATTTAAAAACAAAGCCATTGTCATTCCGGGATTTCAAAACAAATTAATTATTTTTTCTGCCAGATTTGCCCCCAGATTGTTGCTGACTAAAATGGTTAAAAAATTAAGCGGATTTTAGCTTTTTTAATAGTTTAAGAAAATTGAGTTTGCCTGATAGCTTCATATAAAACAATACCAACAGATGTAGCCAGATTGAGGCTGCGAACCTGCTTGTTAAACATTGGAATAGTCAAAGTATTTGGATTATCAATTATTAAATTTTGCGGTAAACCTCGAGTTTCCGGACCAAAAACCAGTACATCATTTATCTTATAGGAAACTTCGAAATATGACTTTTTTGCTTTAGTTGAGAAAAAGTAGAAACAAGAGTCCGGGAGCAGGGCATATATTTCATCAAGAGAGTCAATTATTGTGATGTTGACATTATGCCAGTAATCCAGTCCGGCTCTTTTTAAATCTTTATCTTTTATAGAAAATCCCAGAGGTCTTTTTAAAAATAATTTGCAGTTTGTGGCCAGACAGAGTCTAGCTATATTGCCAGTGTTAGGCGGTATTTCAGGTTCGTACAGCAGGATATTAAACATTGATAGCCTCGAGCAGTTTACTAAAATCATTAGCGCAGGAAATGCTGTTTCCAATGCTGCGAAGCTCTTTGGCATTACTTAAATTTTTGGTGTATTTACCTACAAATTTGCGAAAAAGATTGCTGGCTTTTTTCTCCGGAAACAAATTAAGTAAATATCCATAATGTTTCCTTAATGTATCCTGCAGGGATATGGATGTAAGTTTCAGGCAATCACTTATAAGCCAGGGATTTCCCATCAGACCTCGACCAAGCATTATAAAATCTACAGGATACTTAACGTTGTGAGCAGTAATTTCAGAGGAGGTTTTAATATCTCCAGAACCTATTAATTTCAGTGTAGTAATTTTGCGTAAGTCTATAAATTTACTCCAATCAGCCGAGCCGCTAAAGAGCTGAGTTGCATAACGCGGATGAAGGCAAATGGCATCGACTCCCTCAAGCTGGGCTATACGTGCCAGTTGTAAATAATTTTCTTCTGCAGCTGACCAGCCCAATCTTATTTTTATAGTCAAGGGTATTGATATTGCCTTCCTGACAGCTTTTATGATATGTTGGCAGAGAGTGATATCTTTCATGAGTATAGCCCCGGCACCCTGTTTAACAACTTTTTTTACCGGACAACCAAAATTGATATCAATAACATCAGCGCCCTTGTCTTCAAAAAACTTTGCGGCATAAGCCATACTTATTGGATCCTTGCCGAATATCTGTGTAGAAACAGGATGTTCGCCGCTGATAAACGAGAATGAGCGGCACTTGGAGCTGTTTTTATAAACCCCGATTGCGGATATCATTTCTGTGTAAGATAAACCGATACCAAAATCTCTGGCCAGCTGCCTGAATGAATAATCGGATATACCGGCCAAAGGTGCACAGACAAGGTTGTTTTTTAGTTGTAAACTACCGATATTAGGCATTAAGAAGCAGTTCTTTAATGGCTTTGAATTCTTCGTCTGAAGAAAAATGGACTATAAAATGACCCCTGTTATTTTTGTTTAAAATTTTAGTTTTGAACTTGCAGCCGCTGAGCACAGCTGTTGATTTTTTTTTGATTGTCAGAGCAGATTTGTTAATCAGATTTTCTACTTCACGAACACTTAACTCTCTGGTAGTAATTTTTTGTAACAATGAATCCTGCTCTGAAGATTCTTTAAAATGAAGAATCGCTCTGGCGTGACCCTCAGTAATTTGACCTTCGGTTAAAGCCTTTTTGCATTTGTCACTAAGTTCCAGAAGACGGAGGGCATTAGTAATAGCGGAACGGCTTTTTCCAACTTGTTCGGCAAGCTGTTGTTGAGTATAGTGGTGTTCATTAATAATATTATAATAAGCCAGAGCAGCATCCAGAGCATTTATATCTTCACGTTGGATATTTTCTATCAGGGAAAGCACGCGACTGTCCTGATCCGTAACTTCTTTTTTTACGATTGCAGGTATGGATTCATAGCCCAGCATTGTTGCAGCCCTCAGTCTTCTCTCTCCGGAAATAAGTTCATAGGTTCCTTTTGAGTTTTTTCTGACAACAATCGGCTGTATAAGTCCATTGGCTTTGATTGATGAGGCCAGCTCTTGAATAGTATTATCAGAAAATTGTTGTCTGGGTTGAAATCTGTTTTTTTCAATAAGCTTCAGGGGTATGTCTTTAAACTGACTGGTTTCATCATCAACAACTTCCCGTATCTGAGTATAATCCGGAATGAGAGCAGATAAGCCGCGTCCAAGTTTACTGGCCATAAAAAATCTCCTTTACTAAATTTTTATAAGCTTTTGCGCCTTTTGATTTTTTGTCATATATTATGATGGGTTCCCCGAAACTGGGAGCCTCGCTTAAACGGACATTTCTGGGAATTACGGTTTGAAAAACCTTTTCTTTAAAATATTCACGGGCCTCTTCTTCCACCTGACGGCTAAGAGTAACACGTTTATCAAACATTGTAACAACAATACCCCTTATCTGTAGTTCGGGATTTAATGCTTTTTTTACCAGATCTATTGTTCCTGTAAGACGAGCCAGACCTTCAAGGGCATAGTATTCAGACTGTACCGGGATGAGCACGTAGTGACTGGCTGTCAGAGCATTGATCGTTAAAAGGCCCAGGGAGGGGGGGCAATCGATTATAATATACTCGAACATATCCTGAACCCTGGAAAGACAAACCTGAAGGAATCTTTCGCGGTTAAATTCAGATACAAGCTCTATCTCGGCACCTGCTAAATCCTTGGTTGAAGGCAATATATACAGGTCGGAAATAGCAGTTGGATAAATTGCTTTATTTACATCAACAGACTTTAAAAGCACATCATAAACCGTGTAGGTAAAGGTTTTGTCGTAAAGACCCAATCCACTTGTAGCGTTAGCCTGAGGATCAAGATCAATCAGCAATGTTTTATGATTTTTTTTACCCAAAATTGAGGCAAGGCTCACTGCTGTGGTGGTTTTTCCTACTCCTCCTTTTTGATTTACTATGCAGTATATATTCTTTTTGTTCATTATTTCCTCCCTGATAAAGGTTTGCTTGAAGCGAGCCCCACTGACCGGGGTAATTTTATTGAGGGTTCTTTAATTCTCTGAAAATGAAGAATATAACGTTTTTGTAGTGCAAGAGAATAAGGAAAGGTATTAATTAACATAAACCCCAGTTTCTCTTTAATTATGTCAGCAATAGCAAGCTCCTCATCAAGCTGTTCACTTTTCATGGCCAAAAAATGGCCATTAGCCTTGAGAAGAGGCGCGGCATATTCCAGTAGAATATCCAGACGGGCTAGAGATCTGGCTACCAAAATATCAAAAAAATTGCCGGATTTAAGGGCAAAATTTTCAAGCCTGTCGCAAGAGGCTATAGCGTTTTTTATGTCATATAAAGAGATTATTTTATTAACAAAATTTATTTTCTTGGCGGTAGAGTCAATTAAGAAAGTTTTTATCTGTGGATTTTCCAGAGCAATAACCAGACCGGGAAAACCGGCACCGGTACCCATGTCCAGAAGGGCAGAGGGTGACGATAAATGCTTTTTAATATAATCTGAAAGGACGAGGCTGTCCTCTATATGTTTTAC